>NZ_KV794973.1:0-282 GCF_001808875.1 Neisseria sp. HMSC064E01 | reverse complement strand
GAGTTTGTCTTGGCGTTCTTTGGAAAGGCGTCTGCCGAACGGGTCGTAGGCGTATTCCCAAATCTCGGTGTTGCCGGCTGCTTTTTTGATTTCGGCGCGGACGAGTTGGTTTTCTAGGTCGTATTGGTAATATTGGTTTTCGCCATTGGGCAGCTGGCGGTAGATCAGGTTGCCCAGTGCGTCGTAGGTGTATTCGATGCCGTTATATTCTTTGAGGCGGTTGCCGGCGGTAAGGTTGGGCTTGGCGGGGGATTTCAGACGACCTTGAGTTTTGGGGTCGTC
>NZ_KV794972.1:26060-42734 GCF_001808875.1 Neisseria sp. HMSC064E01 | reverse complement strand
AGGGGATTTTGGGGAATTTTGCAAAGGTCTCCCATCGATTGATTTTGCCTTACAATCTCCCTCTTGGTGTTCAAAGCCTTCCTAGCAACAGAAATATTTTCAGACGACCTCCTAGCCGCTTTGGTAAAATGCACCACACCATTACCGACCCTCTTCCGCCATTCCCGACCAACCGCCCATGACCAACCAGCGCATCAACCACGAACCCGTCTTCCTGCTTGCTTCCGCCCCTTGGCGCGAGAGCAGTTTGTGGGTGGAAGTGTTCAGCCGCCGTTACGGGCGAGTGGCTTTGCTGGCGAGAAGTGCGCGCAAGCGGCAGAGCGAGTTGCGCGGTGTGTTGGTGCCGTTTGTACCGGTCAGCGCCTCTTGGTACGGCTCGCAAGAGTTGAAAACGCTACACCGCGCGGAGTGGATAGGCGGCTGGCCGCAGCCGCAAGGCAGGGCTTTGTTCAGCGGCTTATATATCAACGAACTGATGCTCAAGCTGACAACCCGCGAAGACCCGATACCCGAGCTTTACGACGCGCTGGAAGCGGTGATGCGGGCGGTATGCGGCGAAAACAGTCATACTGCCGCGCTGCGGCGTTTCGAATGGGCTTTACTCACCCGCTTAGGCTTCGCGCCCGATTTGTTCCACGATGGCAACGGCGAAGAAATCCATGTTGAAGAAACTTACTGGCTGACACCGGAAAACGCGGTCATGCCCATCGGAGAAGCTGAACGCTTCAATCTGCGCAATCACGGCGTGGCAGTCGGCGGCGACATTTTGATCCAGCTTCGCGAAGGTGATTTCACTCACCCCGAAAGCCTCGGACAGTCATTAAAAATCACGCGCCTGCTGATTGACAACCTCCTGCCCGAAGGCATTAAATCCAGACAGGTTTTGCAACAGCTCCAGCAATTCAGTTTCGGCGTTTAACTTTTTCAGATGACCTTTTCCAACGGCAGGTCGTCTGAAAATCCAAAGAAAGGACACATCATGCTCTTAGGTGTAAACATCGACCACATCGCTACCGTCCGCAACGCCCGCGGTACGACCTATCCTAGCCCTGTGGAAGCGGCGTTAGTCGCGGAAACGCACGGTGCGGATTTGATTACCATGCACCTGCGCGAAGACCGCCGCCACATCAAAGACGCGGACGTGTTTGCCGTCAAAAACGCCATCCGCACGCGCCTGAACCTTGAAATGGCGTTGACTGAAGAAATGCTGGAAAACGCGCTCAAAGTCATGCCGCAAGACGTGTGCATCGTGCCTGAAAAACGTCAGGAAATCACGACCGAAGGCGGTTTGGACGTATTGGCGCAACAAGAAAAAATTGCCGAGTTCACCAAAATCCTGACCGACGCAGGCATCCGCGTTTCGCTCTTTATCGATGCAGACAACGAGCAAATCCAAGCCGCCTATGATGTCGGCGCGCCCGTTATCGAGCTGCACACCGGCGCATACGCCGACGCACACAGCCACGCCGAACAAATCAAACAATTCGAGCGTCTGCAAAACGGCGCGCATTTTGCCAGCGATTTGGGCTTGGTCGTCAACGCCGGACACGGCCTGACCATACACAACGTTACCCCCATCGCCCAAATCCTCGCCATCCGCGAGCTGAACATCGGGCATTCGCTGATTGCCCAAGCCCTCTTCCTCGGCCTGCCCGAAGCCGTCCGCCAGATGAAGGAAACCATGTTCAGGGCAAGACTGCTGCCTTGATAGGCGACACCCACCTTTTCAGACGACCTTCTCTCAACAAGGAGACCACCGCATGATTTACGGCATAGGCACAGACATCGTTTCCCTCAAACGCATCATCCGCCTGAGCAAAAAGTTCGGACAAGCGTTTGCCGAGCGCATCCTTACGCCCGAAGAGCTGCTCGAATTTCCTCAAGCGGGCAAACCCGTCAACTACCTCGCCAAACGCTTTGCCGCCAAAGAAGCTTTCGCCAAAGCCGTCGGTACGGGCATACGCGGCGCGGTTTCCTTTCGCAATATCGGCATCGGGCATGACGCATTGGGCAAACCTGAATTTTTCTACGTCCCCGCCCTGTCCAAATGGCTGGAGGAACAAGGCATCAGCCACGTCAGCCTCAGCATGAGCGACGAAGAAGATACCGTGTTGGCATTTGTCGTTGCCGAAAAATAAGACAGCACCCATTGGCAGGTCGGATTCCCAAATCCGACCTTTCCGAATTTTCAGACGACCCTTCTCCCTATTCCCATGACCCAAGACACCCGCCCCCTTATCCGCGTCGTTGCCGGCATCCTGCTCAACCAAGACGGCGACTACCTGCTCAGTTCCCGCCCCGAAGGCAAGCCCTATGCCGGATATTGGGAATTTGCCGGCGGCAAAGTCGAAGCGGGCGAAACCGACTTCCAAGCCCTGCAACGCGAGTTTGAAGAAGAACTCGGCATCCGCATCCTCGCCGCCACGCCTTGGCTGACCAAAATCCATTCCTACGAACACGCCCGCGTCTGCCTGAAATTCCTATGGGTAGCCCCTGACCAATGGACGGGTGAACCGCAATCCCGCGAGGGGCAAGCTTGGTCGTGGCAAAAAGCGGGCGATTTCAACGTCGCCCCCATGCTACCCACCAACGGTCCGCTGCTGCGCGCCCTCTCCGTCCCACGCCGGCTTCAAGGTCGTCTGAAAACCGGTTTGTACGGACAAAACCGCAGCGGCGAATACCGCGTCGCCCCCTACTCCCTAGCCGAATCGCACCACGCCAACATCCTCATCTCGGAAATCGAACTGCGCAAGCTCGGCAAGCTGCCCCAAGCCCAAAGCGTTTGGGTGTTGGTACACACCCACGAACAATGGCAACGCGTGCAAGATGCCGACGTCGTCGTTTGGCAAGTCAACGACGACGCAAGCGCACGGCAAGTGCTTGAAATATTAGAACAAGGCATATCCGTTCCACTGGTTGTCGCCGCGCCCGAAACACTGGTTTCAAACTACCGCGACCGCTGGCTCTCGACAGGCGCACACGCCGTCCTGACCGACAACGACACCGAGGTCGTCTGAAATGGACAAAAACCGCAAACTCCTCCTCGTAGGTGTTCTCCTCATTCTCTTCGCCGCCGCCAAACTCCTGCTGCTGGACTGGTGGCAAAAACAACAGCCCCAAGCCCGCGCCGCCGAGTGCGACCTCATCAAAGGCTGCACCCTACCCGACGGCTCGCACGTCCGCTCCACCCCCATCAGCCACCGCTCCGCCTTCGACATCACCGTCGAAAACACCCCGGCCGAAACACAGCAAGTCAGCATCAGCTTCAGCATGAAAGACATGGACATGGGTTTCAACCGCTATATGCTCCAACAACAATCCCCGCGCACTTGGCAAGCGCGCCAAATCCACCTGCCCGTCTGCGTCGAAGGCAGACGCGACTACATCGCCGACATCACCATAGGCGGACAGACTTTTCAGACGACCTTTACCGCCCAGTAAGTGTTCTACGCGTATTCAAACAAGAAAACTTTTGTCGGATGGCTCATCACGGATTCAATTTCAATCAGAAACCTAAAAAAAGCCCATGTAATATGAAAGCGGTTGTTTAGATGTTTTTCACACTAAACAATCGCTTTCTTCAGGTTTGCACAACATAAAACCATGCCGGTTTATATTTAATTCCCCATCAAGCCGATAAGCTAAAAATCCCATTAAAATCAACATATCAATTCCATATTCAATATATTGGGATTCCACCATCAAGCCGTTTCCAATCCGCTTCCTTCATTCTTTATCCCTAATCCATCCCCCGCGCCGACAAACGTAAAAGAAACAGATGCTGTACATTATCCAACCATATCCCAACCCCTTAAAAACAAATGAAAATATAGTGGATTAACTTTAAACCAGTACGGCGCTGCCTCGCCTTTCCGTACTATCTGGATTTTGGGGAATTTTGCAAAGGTCTCTATCTGTACTATCTGCGGCTTCGTCGCCTTGTCCTGATTTAAAGTTAATCCACTATATTAAAAACCCACCCGCATCACAACCTAATGTTTCCAAATCTCCCTATTTAAGTTTGCTTATCAATAAAAACAGACAAAGCAGCCCAAGAATATTCAAAAAATATCTTTGAATTCAATATTTATATCAAACCTTCATTATAAAAATAATATAAACACCCCATTTATTAATTATATTACTGTCAACACTCTGATTTTGTGCTATATTGTGACGAAATAACCATTATTCAGAAATTGAGAAGAAAACTATGAAAACCACCTCCGACTTCATCCGCGACGACATCAAATCCATGTCCGCCTACCGAATTGCCGACTTGCCCGAAGGCTTCATCAAGCTGGATGCAATGGAAAGTCCGTATCATCCGTTTGCCCGTTTCCCAGAGCTGTCAAACGAATGGCTGCGGTTGATTGCCCAAGCGCCGATTCATCTTTACCCCAACCCCGCCGCCAGCGGGCTTCAGGAAACTTTAAGAAAAGCCTTCGATATTCCTGAATCTGCCGCCATCGCTTTAGGAAACGGCTCGGACGAGTTAATCCAATTCATGACCCTGCTTGTTGCCCAATCCGGCGCAACCATGCTCGCGGTTGAACCGAGTTTTGTAATGTATCGGCACAATGTCGAGCTGTACGGCATGAATTATGTCGGCGTGCCGCTCAATGAAGATTTCACGCTTGATTTGCCTGCCGTTTTATCCGCCATCGACAAACATCAGCCCGCGTTGATTTTCATCGCCTACCCGAACAATCCGACAGGCGTATGCTTCCGCCGCGAAGAAGTGGAAGCCATTATCCGCGCGGCGCGCGGTATTGTTGTGGTCGATGAAGCATACGGCGCATTCAGCCGCGACAGTTTTCTGCCGCTGGCGGGCAGCATCGAAAATCTGGTCGTAATGCGTACCATCAGCAAAATCGGTTTTGCCGGACTGCGCATCGGCTATGCGGCAGGAAGCCCCGCCGTAATGGGCGAGCTGGCGAAAATCCTGCCGCCCTACAATATGAACCAATTAAGCTTGGCGATCGCCAAATTCGCCCTGCAACACCACGACGCGATTCAGACGACCATCGATATTTTGAAAACCGAACGCGAACGCGTTTTCAGCGGATTGTCCGCCATAGGTCGTCTGAAAGTCTTCCCCAGTGAAGCGAATTTCATTACCGTGCGCGTTCCCGATGCAGACGCATTGTTTAACACGCTTAAAGAAAACCGCATCCTGATTAAGAAACTCCACGGCACGCATCCGCTTTTGGCGCAGTGCGTCCGCATTACCATCGGCAGTCCCGAGCAAAACGATGCCGTACTGGACATTATCCGCAAGCTTTATGCCTGATTTTTTAAAACCTCACAGAGAGTAAACCTATGACCATCACTCAACTTCACCTTGCCAATTTCCTGCAGCTTGTCGAAGAAGCAGGCTCGCTGACCAAACTTGCCCGCAAATGCGGTTACGACAACGCGGCATCCCTGTCCCAACTGAAACGCCGCCTTGAAGAGCAGGCAGAAGACGAAAAAGCGCGCGGCATCCGCCCCAGTCTTGCCGCCAAACTCGAAGCCGGCATGCACAAACGCAAAGGCTGGTTAAACCGCGACCACAGCAAAGACAAAGAAAAAGCCGCAGCCGCCGAAGCCGCCCGCCAAGAGCGTGCCGCCCAAGCAGCCGCAGCCGCCGCACCGGCATTCCATATGCCCACAGAAGGCCGCGCAGTCAGCATCACCCGCAACACCAGCGAAACCCAAATCACCCTCAGCCTCAACCTCGACGGCACCGGACAATACCGCCTCGACACCGGCGTTCCCTTCCTTGAGCATATGCTTGCCCAAGTCGCCCGCCACGGCATGATCGACCTCGACATCACCTGCAAAGGCGATTTGCACATCGACGACCACCACACCGTAGAAGACATCGGTATCGTACTCGGACAAGCCCTGAAACAAGCCTTGGGCAACAAAGCCGGCATCCGCCGTTACGGCCATGCCTACGTTCCGCTCGACGAAGCTTTGAGCCGCGTTGTCATCGACCTCTCCGGCCGTCCCGGACTCGTGTACAACATCGACTTCACCCGTGCCCTCATCGGACGTTTTGACGTTGACCTGTTTGAAGAATTCTTCCACGGTGTCGTCAACCACAGCATGATGACCCTGCACATCGACAACCTCAGCGGCAGCAATGCCCACCACCAAGCCGAAACCGTATTCAAAGCCTTCGGCCGCGCCCTGCGCATGGCAGCAGAATACGACCCGCGCATGGCAGGACAAACCCCGTCCACCAAAGGCACTTTGAGCGACGAATCCGTTGCCGTTGAAGTTACCGTTGAAGAAGAGGCGCAAAGCGAAGCGTAATCCGCTTTAAAAAAGGTCGTCTGAAAACCGGGAAACAGGTTTTCAGACGACCTTTGCGTTTGCAGCAGGCATTGTTCCAAACAGCAATCGGCAAAAACATCGCAAATGAAAGCAGAAAGCATCCGCCCGCCCTCTTTCCCTCATCGATGTAAATCCATCTTAAATCGCAGACAACCCAAAATAAAAATCCATAGCCCAAATCTCACCCACAAATTCCGTTCTTCAAAAGCATCTCGTCAAACCACGCACCCTGTTTCCCTATCATTACCCACAAACCCCTAAAAGGTCGTCTGAAAACAGGCATAACAAGTTTTCAGACGACCTCCGATTTGTCAAACCCGCCCGATTTATGGGAAAATCGCACGATTGAATTTAACGAAGGGCGACACCGTGTTAGACAGAGAAGGCTATCGCCCCAATGTCGGTATCATCTTAATCAACAACCGCAACGAAGTCTTTTGGGGCAAGCGTGTGCGCGAACATTCTTGGCAGTTCCCGCAAGGCGGCATCAAGCCGGGCGAAAGCCCCGAAACCGCCATGTACCGCGAGCTGTACGAAGAAGTCGGACTGCTGCCGCAACACATCAAAATCGTCGGCCGCACGCGCGACTGGCTGCGTTACGACGTGCCGAGCCACTGGGTACGCCGCGAATGGCGCGGTTCGTATCGCGGGCAGAAGCAGATTTGGTATCTTTTGCGGCTGGTCGGGCGCGACAGCGACATCAATCTGCGCGCCTGCCACCATCCCGAATTTGACGGCTGGCGTTGGCACCAATATTGGGCTCCCGTTGACGAAGTGATTGATTTCAAACGCGACGTTTACTTGGGGGCATTAAAAGAACTCTCCTCCCGCTTCCTGCGCGGCATGGAAAGCTACGAAGACTTTACCGCGCGCCTGCCTTTTGACAACCGATAAAATAACGAAACGCAACGCTTTCAGGTCGTCTGAAAGCGTTGTTCTTCCTTTCAGACGACCTCTTCCCCTATGACTAAAAACAACCAATACAGCGAATCCAGTATCACCGTCCTCAAAGGCTTGGAGCCGGTCAAAGAACGTCCCGGCATGTACACCCGCACCGACAGCCCGACCCACATCTGCCAAGAAGTCATCGACAACGCGGCGGACGAGGCGTTGGGCGGTTTCGCCACTGAAATCGACGTGCGCATCCACGACGACGGTTCGCTTTCCGTGTGCGACAACGGACGCGGCATTCCCGTCGGGCTGCACCCTGTCGAAGGCGTGCCCGTGGTCGAACTCGTGTTTACCCGTCTGCACGCGGGCGGCAAGTTCAATAAAAAAGACGGCGGCAGCGCGTATGCCTTTTCAGGCGGCCTGCACGGCGTGGGCGTATCCGTTACCAACGCCCTCTCCACCCGCCTTGAGGTCACCGTCAAACGCGAAGGCAAAATCCACCGCATCGTGTTTGCCGGCGGCGATGTGGTCGAACCGTTGGCGGAAGTGGGCAAATGCGCCGTCAAAGACAGCGGCACCGAAGTGCGCGTCTGGCCGGACGGCAAATATTTTGAAAGCCCGAATTACAGCATTCCCGAACTCGAACGCCTGCTGCGCGCCAAAGCCGTGCTGCTGCCGGGCGTGCGCGTTTCCCTGACCCGCCCGGTCAAAGGCGAAGACGAAGCGCACACCCAAACCTGGCACTACCCCGACGGTCTGAAAAGCTATCTGACCGACCTGATTGCCGACGCGCAGGAAGCCGTGCCGCTGTTCTCCTGTGAAAACTACATTTCAGACGACCACAACGGCGATTTCAGCATCGGCGAAGGTGCCGCGTTTGCCCTGACCTGGCTGGAAGAAGGCTCGTGCGCCAACGAAAGCTACGTCAACCTCATCCCCACCCCGCTGGGCGGCACGCACGAAGCAGGTTTGAAACAAGCCGTGTTCAACGCCGTCAACAACTTCATCAATCTGCACAACCTCCTACCGCGCGGCGTGAAAGTACAAAGCGACGACGTGTTCAGCAAAACCGCCTTCGTCCTCTCCGCCCGCGTCCTCGACCCGCAGTTCCAAGGTCAGACCAAAGACAAACTGACCAACCGCGACGCGTTGAAACTCGTTGCCGCCGTATCGGGCGACCCTTTGGAATTGTGGCTGAACCAAAACGTGGACTTCGGCAAAAAAATCGCCGAACTCGCCATCCGTCAGGCACAGGCGCGGATGCGTTCGGTTAAGAAAATCGAAAAGAAAAAAGGCAGCGGCGTCGCCGTCCTGCCCGGCAAACTGACCGACTGCGAAAGCGAAGACATCCGCGAAAACGAACTCTTCCTCGTTGAAGGCGATTCCGCCGGCGGCTCCGCCAAACTCGCCCGCGACAAAGCCACCCAAGCCATCCTGCCCCTGCGCGGCAAAGTGCTCAACAGCTTCGAAGTCCACCCCGACCAACTCTTCGGCAACGCCGAAATCCACGACATTTCCGTCGCCATCGGCGTCGATCCGCACGGCATCAACGACAATCCCGATTTAAGCGGCCTGCGCTACGGCAAAATCGCCATCCTGTCCGATGCCGACGTGGACGGTTCGCATATTCAAGTTTTGCTGTTGACCCTGTTCTACCGCCACTTCCCGAAACTGGTCGCCGACGGACACATCTACGTCGCCCAGCCGCCGCTGTTCCGCGTCGATGTCAACGCCCAAGGCAAAAGCAAACCCGCCCGCAAATTCTACGCCCTCGACCAAAACGAACTCGACAGCATCTTGGAGCGGCTGCAAAAAGAAGGTGTCAAAGAAACCGCCTATTCCATCAGCCGTTTCAAAGGCTTGGGCGAGATGAACCCCGACCAGCTCAAAGACACCACTATGCACCCCGACACCCGCCGCCTGTTGCAGGTGCAAATCCCCGAAGGCGCAGATGACGAAACACACAATATCTTCGTCAAACTGATGGGTAAAGGCGAAGCCGCCGCCCGCCGCGCATGGATGGAACGAGAAGGCGATACGGCGGAATTGGATATTTAAACGGTTTTCATGTCAGAGGCCGTCTGAAAACCGCCAATCATTTGGAGAAAAACAATGTTCGAGTTTTATCAGGAAGACATTCAAGAATTAAACGGATATCTGCACGCTTTCCCGCAGGCAGAAGACATTTTCGTGGCGGAACAGCCATGGCTGAAAGAACATTTCCTGCCGCTGGTTTCCATCGATTTGGCGGTTTTAAACCCCGATTGGGCAGGACAGACAGTACATATGCTCAGTCCGTTCGAGCCGAGCGAAGGCTATATCGGCGACGGCACGGAGCCATACCACAACGAATTTACCGCCCCCAACTGGCTGGCTTTCCGCCTGACCGACGACAACCGTTACCAATTTTTGGACAACGAAGGCTTCTTCATGCGCAGCCCCGTCAACCGCAATAATCCACAAAACTATTACGACGAAGAATATGCCGATGAACTGCGCGCCCATTATCAAACAAGCAAGCAAAACGTTGAACAATACGGCTGTTTGCTTGACGCCCACTACCCCGAATACCAAGGTTCATTCAACCGCAAAAACTTTCTGGACGACATCGGCGGCGGCTTTTGGTACGGCAACTGGACGGAAGGCGCGGACATCCCGAGTGCCTTCGCATTAAACCTACAGCCTGCCGGTACGAAACTGGCCGACTTGGACAACCTGCCCGACGACGGCATCGAGATTACCTACAATGGTAACCCGTTTCACTACATCGCCAATGTCGCCGGTTACAACTACTGCGGCGGCGGCGCGGACGCCATCATCCTGATGTACGAACCCGTCAGCCGCACCGTACTGTTTACATTCGATTATTCCTGACAGGCAAATAGGCAAATAATCCGCCGCCTTCCTGCCACACGGCAAATTCGGTTGTTGATTCCACAGCCCGTATTCCTTGCGGAGAAATCAGTTTTCCGCACAGAAACATAAAGGCACAACCAAGCGAAAGGTCGTCTGAAAACGGATTTGGGTTTTCAGACGACCTTCTTATGTTGTGCCGCCAAACATAGTCAAAAAGTCATGCAGCAATCTTCAAACGAAGTACGGCATCTCTGACAGCTTAATATAATCCACTAAACTTGTGGCTTTTCATCGCCGGATGTTTGCTGACTGTATTTTAGTGCTTCATACAGACTATCCAGCAATGCCTGTTTTTCAACCTTGCTCAATCCGACAATGTGTTTCAGCTCCTTATCAAACGGCACAGCCTGTCCGCCGTTTTTAGGCGCAAAGGCAAAAATTTTGGCTGTTTTTTTATCACTGGAAATAACCCAGGGAACGGTTTTATTACAGACAAATGCAATCTTTCTAGCCTTTCCGTCCAGCACAGGATAAAAACAGAGCGGCTTCCCCTTCTTCGCATCCGCTTCGATAATTTCCAAACGCCAAGGATAAGCACCGTCTTCATTAAGCCCTCGGAACATTTTCCGATAATTTGGCAACGCAACCAGCGGCAGATAAAACGCCGCCCATGCCAACCCCAACGCCAGCAAGAATATAATTGCAGCCAGAATGCTGCGATTACCTATTTTTTCCACCGCCAAATCTAAAGTTACTTGATTCGGATTTTGATTGGACGCTATGGCTTGAACGACATAATCGTCACCGCTGACATCAAAAAACGAAAAAGAACGCTCCCACGTCTGTCCGCCATTACGTATGGTGACATCGCAATCAGAAATAAACCCTTTTCTCGCCTTGCATTGACCGGAGATAGAGGCTTCGGACAGAACGCGGTAATCTTGACCGATTTGATAATCCGAATAAATATTCTCGCCTAGTTTATATGAGAACCAAAACATTCCGAGTGCCAGAAAAGGCATCAAAACGACTAAAAAAGTCATCATTTTTATAGAATTATCAAATATTCCTTTTATTTTTAAAGGCTTTTCCGGAAGCCGAATAGAAGGCATTTCCATATTATTTCCTTAACAATTGGTCAATATGCATATTCTAAATGAAAAAATATATTTATGGCTGACAAAGACCGTTTTCTTGATAATAATATTGACCCTGACTCAGAATGAATCGAAAACATAAAAGGTCGTCTGAAAGCAGATTTACTGCAACATGAAACCACACCCATTGAGGAGATAAACCATGAGCGAATTAAACGACCAAACCTACGACGCCATTTGCCAACTTTGCGAACAGGGCGACACGTTGGCGGACGACGGGCAATACGTCGAAGCACTCAACCTTTATTGGCAGGCATGGGATTTGTTGCCCGAACCGAAAACCGACTGGGAAGCGGCAACATGGATTCTGGCAGCCATCGGCGATGCGGATTTTTTGAGCGGCGATTTTGCCGCCGCGCACGAGCATTTAAGCCACGCCATGTTTTGCCCGGACGCAATCGGCAACCCATTTTTGCATTTGCGTTTGGGACAGGCGCAGTTTGAATTGGGCAATATGGAACGCGCCGCTGACGAGCTGATGCGCGCCTACATGGGCTTGGACGATGAAGCATGGCTGGACGAAAACCCGAAATATCTGGATTTTTTAGCCACCGTGGCAGAAGGCATTGAAAACCACAGCCGGAAAAACAATTAGTCCGATATAGATTACACCCTGTTTTTCAGACGACCCGAACTTCAAACCAGCCATAAAAGGTCGTCTGAAAACCAGTCCCGCCTAAAACTCAAAAGGAATCCATCATGTACACTTGCACTTCCTGCGGCGAAAAACATGAAGACATGCCTGCGCTCTGCTTTGCCACTCCCGATCCCTATAATAAACTCAGTGAAGAAGAACGCATTGCTTATCAAGCGGAATGCGATTCTGATTTCTGTATCATCCGTTATCCCGACCAAACCGACCACTTTATCCGCGCGGTGCTGCTTATTCCGATTATCGGGCATGAGGAAACGCTGGAATACGGGGTGTGGGTATCTGTCAGCGAAAAGAGTTTTAACGACTATCAAAGCGACTTTCACGACAATCCGGAAAACGTCGTTTATTTCGGCAGGATATGCAACTGGCTGCCCCCTTACGAATCCGACACCTTCGGCCTGCACTGCAATGTCGTTACCCAGTCCGACAACCGACGTCCCCTGCTGCAACTGCATCAAGGCAGCGAACATCCGCTGGTACACGACTTTTATCACGGCATAGAATATGCCGAAGCACAGGCAAGGATAGAGGCGGCATTCGGGGCAGACTATTAAGGACCAAATGACAAACCGCCCTCTGCTGAACGAAACCATGTCCGACGGCTCCCGCCTGTTCCTACAACTGCCGCAAACCTGCTCGCCGTCGAGCCTACTGCGGCAAATTGTCCATTTCGGCGGAATGCCTACCGACTTCGTATCGGATTGGGTTACGGGCGAGACGTGGATAGATTTTTGCTACAAGGGCTGGAAGTTCAGTATTCACAACCCATATGGTGAATATTGGTTTTTTGCCGAAAATAGCGAATGCCCCGAAGCTATATTGCAATCTATGATTGAGGTCGTCTGAAATCCAAAATCCGGCTTTCAGACGACCTCAAATAAGGATCAACATGAAATACAAAGACCTACGCGACTTCATCGCCATGCTCGAGCAGCAAGGCAAACTCAAGCGCGTCGCGCATCCCGTTTCCCCGCATTTGGAAATGACCGAAATCGCCGACCGCGTGCTGCGTGCCGAAGGGCCGGCGTTGCTGTTTGAAAACCCGATTAAGCCTGACGGCACGCGCTACGACTATCCCGTGTTGGCAAACCTGTTCGGCACACCCGAACGCGTGGCGATGGGCATGGGCGCGGACAGCGTGTCCAAGCTGCGCGAAATCGGGCAGATGCTGGCGTATTTGAAAGAACCCGAACCGCCCAAAGGCATCAAAGACGCGTTTTCCAAACTGCCGCTGCTGAAAGACATTTGGAGCATGGCGCCGAACGTGGTGAAAAATGCGCCGTGTCAGGAAATCGTGCGGGAAGGTAAAGACGTTGATTTGTATAAACTTCCGATTCAGCATTGCTGGCCGGAAGACGTTGCGCCGCTGGTAACATGGGGCTTGACCGTCACGCGCGGGCCGCACAAAAAACGCCAAAATTTAGGCATTTACCGCCAACAACTAATCGGCAAAAACAAGCTGATTATGCGTTGGCTGTCGCATCGCGGCGGCGCGCTGGATTATCAGGAATTCCGCAAACTCAATCCCGATACACCGTATCCCGTCGCCGTCGTGCTCGGCTGCGACCCTGCCACCATTTTGGGCGCGGTAACGCCCGTTCCCGATACCTTGAGCGAATACCAGTTTGCCGGACTGCTGCGCGGTTCGCGGACGGAACTGGTGAAATGTATCGGCAACGATTTGCAAGTGCCTGCCCGTGCAGAAATCGTACTGGAAGGCGTGATTCATCCGAACGAAACCGCGCTGGAAGGCCCATACGGCGACCACACGGGCTATTACAACGAGCAGGACCATTTCCCCGTGTTTACGGTCGAGCGCATCACCATGCGCGAAAACCCGATTTACCACTCCACCTACACAGGCAAACCGCCCGATGAACCCGCTGTCTTGGGCGTGGCGTTGAACGAAGTGTTCGTACCGCTCTTGCAAAAGCAGTTCCCCGAAATCACCGATTTCTACCTGCCGCCCGAAGGCTGCTCCTACCGCATGGCGGTGGTCAGCATGAAAAAACAGTACGCCGGACACGCCAAGCGCGTGATGATGGGCTGCTGGTCGTTCCTGCGCCAGTTTATGTACACCAAATTCATCATCGTAGTGGATGACGATGTGAACGTACGCGACTGGAAAGAAGTCATCTGGGCAGTAACCACGCGCATGGACCCCGTGCGCGACACCGTATTGGTGGAAAACACGCCTATCGATTACCTCGACTTCGCCAGCCCCGTCAGCGGACTCGGCGGCAAAATGGGTTTGGATGCGACCAACAAATGGCCGGGCGAAACCGACCGCGAATGGGGACGGGTGATCAAAAAAGACCCTGCGGTTACGGCTAAGATTGATGAGATTTGGGGGGAATTGGGTTTATAAACCCGAATATCAAAAGGTCGTCTGAAAACGGTTTCAGACGACCTCTTTAACCAATAAGCCTTACAATAATCTAGATAACTGTTGCATATCATCCATATCTGCCGATTTAAGCGTCATCCATTTCAAATCAACCGCCCCGCCAACTGATGTCCAAACCCAGCTTAGATATTTCGAACAGCATTTTTTTGGCTATATAAAGCATTACTTTACAGATTTTTTGATATAATCTTGCCCATCCGTTTAGATAAACCGTTGATACCATCCTCTGCGTGTTTTCAGACGGCCTATCAAAAATACAATTCGTTTTCCAAATAAAAGGCCGCCCGCTCTATGCACGAAACTTTTTCCCTCGCACCCATCGTTATCGTCCTTCTCGTTTCCGTCATTACGGTGATTTATTGCCGTAAATTCAATATCCCTTCCATGCTCGGTTATCTTTTGGTCGGCTTTATCGCCGGTCCGGGTATGTTTAAGCTGATTCCGCAAGGCCATGCCACTGATTATTTGGGTGAAATCGGTATCGTATTCCTGATGTTCAGTATCGGTCTCGAATTCTCCCTCCCCAAGCTCAAAGCTATGCGCCGTTTGGTGTTCGGGCTGGGCGGTTTGCAGGTCATTGTAACCATGCTGTCGATTATCGGCATTTTGATGCTGATGGGCGTCAACTTTAATTGGGCGTTTGCCGCAGCCGGGGCGATGACCATGTCGTCCACGGCAATCGTCAGCCGCATCCTGTCCGAAAAAACCGAATTGGGACAGCCGCATGGTCAAATGGCGATGGGCGTCTTGTTGATGCAGGATATTGCCGTCGTGCCGCTAATGATCCTGATTCCTGCGCTGGGGGGTAATGGCGAAGAGGTCAGCCTGTGGGCGGCGCTCGGTCTTGCCGGATTGAAAATGCTGGTCACGTTGGGCGTGTTATTCGTCATCGGCAGCAAGGTGATGTCGCGCTGGTTCAGAATGGTCGCCAAACGCAAGTCGTCTGAATTGTTTATGATCAACGTCCTGCTGGTAACCTTGGGCGTAGCTTATCTGACCGAACTGGAAGGCTTGTCGATGGCATTGGGTGCATTCGTCGCCGGTATGCTGCTTTCGGAAACGGAATACCGTTTTCAGGTGGAAGACGACATCCGACCGTTCCGCGATATTCTGCTCGGTTTCTTCTTTATCACGGTCGGCATGAAACTGGATATCCAGGCTTTAATCGGCGGCTGGCAGCAGATTCTGATTTTGCTGGCAATTCTGCTGGTATTGAAAGCATTGGCCGTCTTTTTCATCGCTTTGCATATGAAGCATCCGATTGCGGACAGCTTGAAAACAGCCCTCTATTTGGCACAAGGCGGCGAATTTGGCTTTGTGATGTTGAACATCTCCAGCAAAATCAATATGGTGTCGCCCGAGCTGGAGCAGACAGCTACGGCAGCGATTCTGTTGTCTATGATTATTGCCCCATTTATCTTGGGCAGCAGTGATGCCATCGTCAGCCGTTTTGTCAAATCAAGCTGGGACATGAAGGCATTGGATTTGCACAGCATGTTGGTGGAAACCATGAGTAAATCCGACCACGTCCTGATTATCGGCTTCGGTCGCGGCGGTCAGACCGTCGGACGCGTCTTGGCTCAGGAAAACATCCCCTACTTCGCCCTCGACCTTGATATCGCTAGGGTTCAGGTGGCACGCAATGCCGGCGAACCGGTCTCGTTCGGCGATGCCAAACGGCGTGAAGTATTGGAAGCGGCAGGTTTGGAGCGCGCCAAAATGGTGGTCATTACCCTGAACAATATGCACGAAACCCAGCATGTTCTCGACAATATCATGTCCCTGCATCCGAGCATGCCCGTGTATGTTCGGGCAACCAATGACGATTACGTCAAAACCTTCACGGACATGGGCGCGGAAGAAGCTGTATCCGATACCAAAGAAACCAGCTTAGTACTGGCAAGCTACGCCATGCTGGGTAATGGTGCGACCTTCAACCATGTTTATCAGACCATTGCCAACATTCGACACAGCCGCTACGCCTCTTTGGAAGGCTTGTTTGTCGGCAGTGATGATGAAAATGGATTTGACGACGGAGGCAAATCAGTCTGCCGCCACGCCTTCCCTCTGACAGGCGAAGCCTACGCCATCGGCAAGACCATCCGTGATTTGCCTTTGGATAACGCAGGCATCAAACTTCTATTTATCCGCCGTAACACAAGCAGGATAGAAAACCCCGACTTGGATTTCCAGCTTCAACCAAATGATATTTTGGTCGTCGCAGGCAGACAGGAGGAAATTATTTCTTTTGAAAACTGGAGTTTGCAAGGAAATACCTAATACACTAAAAAATAAAGCTTGCGCGGCGGATGCTTTTTTGATTTAATAGCGTCTTCGCAAACGCAGCGATAAGGGTGATTAGCTCAGTTGGTAGAGCGTCTGCC
>NZ_KV794972.1:10859-25960 GCF_001808875.1 Neisseria sp. HMSC064E01 | reverse complement strand
CGGGTTCGAGCCCCGTCCGCCGCGCCAAATTTCAAAAATACTGACATTGTCGGTATTTTTTATTTTCGGGTGATTAGCTCAGTTGGTAGAGCGTCTGCCTTACAAGCAGAATGTCGGCGGTTCGACTCCGTCATCACCCACCAAGTTTCCTTTCATTGTTGCAAAACAATGATGCGCGGTGGTAGCTCAGTTGGTTAGAGTACCGGCCTGTCACGCCGGGGGTCGCGGGTTCGAGCCCCGTCCGCCGCGCCAAATTTGAAAAATACCGGCTTTTGCCGGTATTTTTTTGCGCGTAAGAAACGAACGCAGAAAAGAGCGGTATTCAGTTTTTCAGACGACGTGCATTAGGAAGGTCGTCTGAAAAGCTTCAATCAGCGTTCTCATCGCGTTCATCATACTTTCTCAGGAAAATCACTGTCCAAATCAAGCTGATTAAAATACTGCCCAAAAAGGCAATCTCAAAAAAAACAACCAAATCCCCGAGACAACCGACCCCGCAATTTCCGCTATTGCCGCTCAGAAAAGCATTAATATAAGCGACGACATAAAGAATTGCCACAAACTCAGGAATAGCCATCAACCAAATACCTAAAACATTCAACCATTTCATCAGCGTTTTCCAACCTCGTTTTTTTCCATTTTAGGCAGCATGGTGGATGGTCCGGCGGAAGATATCATCCCTGCGGCAGCCACATATAGGCTGAACAGCCCGAATGTTGAAAAAGGAACGTTTTTCCAATTCACCAACCCCATTATCTGAAGAAGAAAGGAGGAAAAAATCCAATAATAAAATGCCGTCAAACCTGCCGCCTTCATCCTGTCTTTACTATTACATTTCAAATTCATCTTCTTGGCGGTATAACCAACAAAATAACTGGGAATACAATAAAGTAGCAACAAAAGTCCCAAAATCAATAGAGAAAATGGAAAAGCAAATTTCAAAAAGAAAAACACATCCGCCAGCAGGCTGGAAATATTTATTCCCTGAATAGGAAAAAGAAAAAAAATCAGCAATAACTGAATGATAAAAATCGGCAATCCCAATATTAAATTAGAGCGCGTGTGATTTCGATAAGGATTGAAATCTTTTTCTAGTGAATGTTCCATAATCTTTCTTCGTAAACTCTGCGAATAGCATTTACGCTAAACACTTATCCCTCTCTCTACAAGATTCGTATCCCTTTTCTTTTTAAAAGGTCGTCTGAAAACAACAATTCCGAGTAAAATTGCCTTTTACTTTACGCCTACAAAAACCCCTCTTCCCGCAAAAACCTCTCCAACTTTTCCGCAAATATCCTATACCCCGCCGCGTTGGCGTGTATTTGGTCGGATTTCAACTTCTCATCACTCAAAATTTCAGACCATGCGCCTTCAAACAAAGGGATTTTGTATTGTTCGGCAAGCTCCTGATAAAGCGGGTGATCGCTCAAATGACCGAACAATGCGCCGACGCTCAGGTGCGGTACGCCCACTAAGATGGCGGGGGTATTTTCCTTCTGCACGCTTTCGATGGTTTCGGCAATATTGTTACGGGTTTCAGCTTCGGGCAATTTGCGCAGGAAATCGTTGCCGCCTATGCTGATAAGCACGAGCTTGGGTTTACGTTGCAACAGCGCGGGCAGGCGCGACAGGGCTTGTGCGGAGGTATCGCCGGAAATGCCGCCATTGATGATGTCCCAACCGGTCAGCTTTTGCAGTTGCGCAGGATAGGATTCGGCAGGACTCGCGCCATAGCCGTAGGTCAACGAGTCACCCAAAGCAAGTACGGTATTGCCTGCGGCAATTTTCGTCTGCTTCTTGCCGGATTTACCGCCGCAAGCTGCAAGCAGTAAAACGCTTGTGTAAGTAAGAAATTTTCTTCGTGTTAGCATATTTTGTTTCTGACTTTCCAAAGTATAACGGAAGCTGCCGCATTAATTTTGCACATCTTCATCTTCAAGCCGAAAGCTGATTGGAATGTTAACCTGTGACCAAACAGGTTTTCCGTTTTCTACGCTAGGCAGAAAAATATTTCCCATTACACCTTTCCTTGCCGCATTATCCAACCTGTGGGAACCCGAACGTTTCACCACCTTAACGCTGTCCAATTTACCCTCCGGCGAAACTAGGGCCCCCAATATAACCGTCCCCTCTTCCCCATTTTCCTGCGACAACGGAGGATAGGGTATGGAGGTCATCTGACGGTACATACCGCCTTTATAGTTGTCGTCTTTACCATAGAGCAAGTAAATATGTTCCGCATAAGACGGAACGTTTTGACACACGCTCTGCACCTCGCCGTTTGCATCGGTTTGATTAGAGCAAGTTTTAGCAGGTTCATATCGCTTCGGACGATTCTGCGCCAATGCAGCTTTGCACAATGCCTTTCCTGCCGACTGATCTCGGCACACTGCGCCATCAACCCTGCCTTTTTCATTAATGACGGACAACACCGGCAACACGCCGCCCCTACGCCCGTCAGGTGTTGGAACAACCGCAACCTGTGGCTTTACCGCCTGCGGACGTTTCAAGATTTCTTCGACAGGCGGCAGTTTTTTGTCCGACATGGTGGAACATGCAGCCAGAAGAGTGGATAGCATCAAAAGTGTTAAAGCGGATGGTTTGAACATGTTCATTTTTTGTTTTCTTTATGTTTAATGATTTATCTTGCGGAGTGATTAAAAAGATTATGACATAGAAAATATGAAAAAGCTGAATTTCTAAGAACAAAGTCTGCCTTAAGGTCGTCTGAAAATAATTATAGTGGATTAACTTTAAACCAGTACGGCGTTGCCTCGCCTTAAGCTCAAAGAGAACGATTCTCTAAGGTGCTGAAGCACCCAAGTGAATGGTTCCGTACTATCTGGATTTTGGGGAATTTTGCAAAGGTCTCTATCTGTACTATCTGCGGCTTCGTCGGCTTGTCCTGATTTAAATTTAATCCACTATATTTCTGAAACCGGCAAAGCAAGTTGTCTCAAAACCCGTTTTCAGACGACCTCTGCCCATTTCGGGCGGCATTCTAAAACTCCTTGATAAACCGGACAGCTTTCAATATGCGCGCCGGGCAGGTAGCCGGTACTCATTAAAAATTCGCCGACGATTTCGCCGCCGACAAATTTGAAATGTTTTTTAAAGAGCTTCACCCACCCGGCTTTATCGAGCGGATGGTGCGCATCGAGCCAGTGTTTGAACGAGCCGTATTCCTGTTGCAACTTTTTGATTTGCCTGGCGTTGTAAATGGCGGCATTGATTTTCAGGCGGTTGCGGACGATGCCTGCATCGGCAAGCAGGCGTTCGATGTCGGCTTCGTCGAATGCGGCGACAGTGTCAATATCGAAATCTTTAAATGCAGCCCGAAACGCCTGTTGTTTCTTCAGCATCAACGTCCAGCTCAAACCCGCCTGATTGATTTCCAAAACCAGCCGTCCGAACAACTCATTGTCGTCTGAAATCGGAAAACCGTATTGCTTATCGTGGTAATGTTTGTTCGGATTGTCCGTATTGTTCGGAAGGGCGGCAACAAATTCGCAGTAATTCATGTTTTATCGGTCAAGCGAAACAAAGGTCGCCTGAAAACCTAAAACGGGGTTTCAGACGACCTTTCAAAATCAAAACGCGGCAAAATGCCTGCCGCGCCATTTTAAAATCAATCCACTTCGCCCGCGTATTGCTCGGCAGTCAGCAGGCCGTCGTAGTCTGCAGGGTTGACAGGTCTGATTTTGAAAAACCAGCCTGCACCGTAAGGGTCGCTGTTGGCGGTTTCCGGCGCGCTGGGCAAATCTTCGTTGACGGCAACGACTTCGCCTGCAATCGGCGCGTACACGTCGGACGCGGCTTTCACAGACTCAACCACACCGGCTTGTTCTTCAGCGGCAAGGTTTGCGCCGACTTCGGGCAGCTCGACGAACACGATGTCGCCCAATAACTCTTGCGCGTGGTGGGTAATGCCGACGGTGATGGTACCGTCTTCTTCAAGGCGCAGCCATTCGTGGCTGGCAACGTATTTCAGTTCGGCTGGGATGTTGTTGCTCATGGTTAATTCTCCATTGGTTTTTTGGTTTGAAGGTCGTCTGAATCATGCTGTCTCAGGCAGATTGTTTCACGGTTTTTCCAACATTGCTTCTAATTTTTGCTGATCTCGTTTATACCAATTTATTAAATAATTTTCTTCTATTCGGCTACGCGAGCCATAACGTATCACGTTTAAATATCCATTATCATTATGTTTAAACTGAATTCCCACCAACTTTCTAGAATTAATTAAAAAATAAATGATATTGTCTGAACAATTATGTGGTTCACATACTGTTGCTCGTTGGTATTTCTGTGAACCAATTATTACAGGTTCTAATGGTGTAGCAACACCCCCCGCCCCTTTCAACCAATCATCATTTTTATCTCTGACTTCTCGCCATACTTCTTGTCCCCAAATTGCTTTATACGGCTGTTTTTTCACCAAATCAAAAGGATAAATCTCTTTAGCAGAAGCAAACCCCGTAACTAGTACCCAAAATGTAGCTGCAATTGTTATAACCTTACTTTTTCTCATAAAAGTTACCTATTTCATTTTGAATTCATAATTTTCGAAGAGGACAGTAAATTACGTCCTCGTTACAAAAACTAATCTAACGTTTAAAACTGTTTCTGCCCATTACGCACAAACGGCAGCTTCAATACGCGCACGTCCACTTCCTTACCGCGCATCAGCACTTTGGCGGTATCGCCGTCAAAATCTTTCGGTACGCGGGCGATAGCGATGGATTGTTTCAGGCTGGGTGAGAATACGCCGCTGGTGGTTTCGCCTTTGCCTTTGTCGGTCAACACTTCCATATGCGCCCGCAGGATGCCGCCTTTGTCGAGCAGCAAACCGACTTGTTTGACGGCAACGCCTTTTTCTTTCAATGCCAACAAGGCGGCTTTGCCGACGAAATCGCGGCTTTCGTCTTTCAAATCAACGGTCCAACCCATGCCTGCTTCGAGCGGGCTGGTGTCGTCGTCCATATCGTTGCCGTAGAGGTTCATACCGGCTTCCATACGCAGGGTGTCGCGCGCGCCGAGGCCGCAGGGCTGTACGCCGGCTTGTTGCAGGGCTTTGAAGAATGCGACGGCTTCGGTGCCGGGCAGGATGACTTCGACGCCGTCTTCGCCGGTGTAGCCGGTGCGGGCGACAAACCAGTCGTTGCCCAAATCCGCGCCTTGGAACGGTTTGAGGTTGTGGACGACTTCCGCCCATTCGGGTTTGACGGTCAGGAGTTTTTCGATGGCTTTAGGACCTTGCACGGCAAGCATACCGAGGTCGTAACGAGGGTTGAAGGCGACGCCGAATTCTTGTCCGACTTTGTGGAACTGGGCGGTGTCTTTTTCGCGGGTCGCGCCGTTGGACACGATGCGGTATTGGGTTTCGGCTTCGTTGGTACGGTAAACGATCAAGTCGTCAATCACGCCGCCGTTGTCGTTGAGCAGCGCAGAATAAAGGGCTTTGCCGACGAAAGCGAGTTTGGCAACGTCGTTGGCGATCAGTTTGCGGAAAAAGGCTTTGGCGTTCGCTCCGGCGACGTCGGTAACGAGCATATGGGATACGTCGAACATGCCTGCGTTGGTGCGCACGGCTTCGTGTTCGGCGATTTGCGAACCATAATGGATGGGCAGCTCCCAGCCGGCAAAATCGACCAGCTTCGCGCCTGCATCTTGATGGGCTTGGTGAAACGGGGTGGTTTTCAGGGCAGTCATTCTCAGCTTCTCCGGATTTATTGTTCAGATGCCGTCCGCACATAAGCGCGGAAGACCCTATCTGTCCTTGAACCTGAGATTTTCGGCCGTACCCGCTTGATGGCAAACCAGTCTGCTCACTGCTTTGCGCGGTTGTCTGAATGGTGGTTCAGACGACCTTCTCCCCTTCGGTGGGTGCGATTGCACCACTCTCCAGATGTTTTATTTCAATGTGCAGTCCCTGTTGCCTGAGCGATTTAAGGGCATCTGCGCCTTCGGCGGCTACGCGTAACCTGATGTAGCTCTCTCCTGCACATGCCCCGATTATGGCTTGAAAAGGCGGTTTGGGCAAGCCGTCTTTTATATGGCTACCATTCGTTTTGCCCGAATTGACTAAAGCCTGTTTGCGGGGATGGAAATTAAATCAATTTGTTTGCATCCATACTTTTTAACACAGATTATTTTCAAAAATACTTTTTCATTGGTTGATTGTATGTTAAGTAAATGTTATTTGTTATATACTCTGCCTAACTGGTCGGTTTGAGCGTTCAAACGAACACAATCCGACTGATTTTCAACCTATACAACAGGGAGCAAACTAAATGATACCGATAACCTTGGATAAAACTGACCTTAAAATCTTACAAGTCCTGCAAGAAAACGGCAGATTGACCAATGTCGAATTATCCGAGCGAATCGCGCTTTCACCCTCCCCCTGCCTGCGCCGTCTGAAACAATTGGAAGACGCGGGTATCATCCGCCAGTATGCCGCCCTGCTCTCCCCCGCAGCTGTCCATCTGGGCTTGCAGGCATTTATCCGCGTTTCCATCAGCAAGGCAAAAGATGCGCGCGAAGACTTTGCGCAATCGGTGCAAGAATGGCCCGAAGTATTGAGCTGCTTTGCCCTGACCGGCGAAACCGACTACCTGCTCCACGCATTTTTTACCGATATGAACTCGTTTTCCCATTTCGTTTTGGACACGCTCCTGTCCCACCACGGCGTACAAGACGCGCAGTCTAGCTTCGTGTTGAAAGAAATCAAAAACACAACCGCCCTGCCGCTGGGACACCTCATCCCCGATTAAAAGCAAAACACAAAGGTCGTCTGAAAATGAAAACCCTGTATTTCTCAGCGTTTTCATTTTCAGACGACCTTTTTTCATCCTCATGGCGATATCCTGAAAACAGAAAGTTTTATGCTATACTTGAGAATTATTTTTAATTAAATTAAATCCAAAATTCCCGCATGACTACCCCTGACTCCGCCACCGTAACCGACCACACCCGCCAATGGCTCGAAAAAGCCGTCATCGGGCTCAACCTCTGCCCCTTCGCCAAAGCACCACACGTCAAAAACCTCGTGCGCATCAGCGTCAGCCAAGCCCGTCATCTGGACGGTTTTCTTGAAGACCTAGACCGCGAATTGCAGCTTTTGGGCGACACGCCCGCCGACGAGCTGGAAACCACCCTGCTTGTCCACCCGACCCTATTCCCCGACTTCGACACCTTCAACCAAATGCTCGACATCGCCGATGCCGCCGTTGTGGACAACGGTTTGGAAGGCATTGTCCAAATTGCCCCGTTTCATCCCGATTTCCAATTTGAAGGCACGGATTCAGACGACATCGGCAACTACACCAACCGCTCTCCCTACCCCACCCTGCACCTCATCCGCGAAGACAGCATCGCCAAAGCCGCACAAGCCTTTCCCGATGCCTCCGCTATTTTCGAGCGCAACATCGCCCTACTCGAAAAAATAGGACATGAAGGCTGGGACAAGCTCGATATTCTCCGCTGCCCGTTTGATCACGGCAAAACTAAAGAATCCGAATAAAACCGACAATAAAACAACAATATGATTCGCTACTTACTCATCTTTTGCGGCGCAGTTTCCTTACTTTTAGGTATCATCGGCATTTTCCTGCCATTGCTACCAACCACACCTTTCGTCCTGCTCGCCGCCGCCTGCTGGGCGAAAGCCTCGCCCCGCTTCCACCGCTGGCTGCACCAACACCGCTATTTCGGCCCCATGATACAAAACTGGGAAAACAACGGCGCCGTCCCGCGCAAAGCCAAAATCTTCGCCATCAGCATGATGAGCCTATCCTGCATCTTCATGTTTTGGCGCTTCCCCGAACAATGGTGGATAGGCACAGCGTCCACATTGGGCTGCGGCTGCGTCGCCGTCTGGATGTGGCTGCGTCCCGAACCCTGATTCGTGTTCAAAATTCAAGGTCGTCTGAAAACGCGGCTTCCGTTCCGAAACCGTATTTTCAGACGACCTTTTGTCATTTCAAAGCATCGGTTTTAAAATATCGGCAACACAAACCATCAAAAGGAAAGCCGTCATGGCACAATTCTTCGCCATCCACCCCGACAACCCGCAGGAACGCCTGATCAAACAAGCCGCCGACATCGTCCGCAGTGGCGGAGTCATCGTGTACCCCACCGACTCCTGCTACGCGCTCGGCTGCAAACTCGGCGACAAAGCCGCGATGGAACGCATCCTCGCCATCCGCAAAATCGACTTGAAGCACCACCTGACCCTCATGTGCGCCGATTTGAGCGAATTGGGCACTTATGCCAAAGTCGACAACGCCCAATTCCGCCAGCTCAAAGCCGCCACCCCGGGCAGCTACACCTTTATCCTGCAAGCGACCAAAGAAGTCCCCAACCGCACGCTGCACCCGAAACGCAAAACCATCGGCCTGCGCGTTCCCGACAACAACATCGCCTTGAGCCTGTTACAGGAATTGGGCGAGCCGCTACTCAGTTGCACCCTGATGCTGCCCGAAGACGACGAGCCGCTGACCGACCCTTACGAAATCCGCGACCGCCTCGAACACGCCGTCGATTTGGTCATTGACGGCGGCTGGTGCGGCACCGAGCCGACCACCGTCATCGACATGACCGACGGCACGGAACTCATCCGCCAAGGCAAAGGCGACATCTCCTTGTTTGGTCTGTAAGACCTAAAAAACTAAAAGGTCGTCTGAAAACCCGAATCGGTTTTCAGACGACCTTTTGACATTGCCCTAGCCGAAAACAATCGGCTTATTCGAAAATCAACGATGCTGCGGGTTGTACCGGTTTTCCAAGCGCAGGAACACCCAGCCCAAGAAAGTTGTCATCATGAGATAAATCAGCGCGACGGTATAGAGCGGTTCTTCATAAACAGAATAGCGACCGCTAATCGTACTTTGCACATAAGCCAGCTCCGCCACAGCGATGACGGACAAGAGCGAACTGTCTTTCAAGAGCGTAATAAATTCGCTGGCAAGCGGCGGCAGCATACGGCGCAATGCCTGCGGAAGAATCACATAGCGCATCGCCTGCGGATAAGTCAGACCCAGCGAACGTGCCGCTTCCATCTGACCGCGGTCGATGGACTGGATGCCCGCGCGGAAAATCTCGCAGATATAAGCGCCGGAGTTGGCAATCAAGGCAAGCGAACCGGCAATCAGCGCGCCGTAAGAACGTCGGATGTCCACCGCCTGATCGCCGTTAATCAGCAAACCATCAGTAGGATGAACGAAAAACGGGAACCAGACGTAAGACCAAATCACAATCTGCACAAACAGCGGCGTACCACGGAACAGCGTTACATAAAGCAGCGAAACCTTACGCAAAACCCAAGCCAGCGCGCGCATGGGCGCACCCGCCTTTTCCAGATGAATCAAGCGCGCCAGCGCGAGCAGCAGACCCAATACGGAGCCGCCCGCCGTCGCCACTACGGTCAAACCCAGCGTCGTCAGCGCGCCGTAGAAAAACATCCAGCGGTATTCGTAAATAATGTCAAACCGAAAATCCATACTCGTCCGCCTGTCTAAAACTCTGGGAAACGGATTGCGACAGCCGCCCGATTCCCGAACATTGGAAAAATGAAACTCGATATTTTACAAGAAAATACATTATTTGAATGCCTTTTTGTTAAATTAATCGGGTTGCCGTCCGTTTTTTTACATTTCCCCATCCGTCGCGCCTATCCGCCCGTTGCCATTTTGAAACCTGTTTTCTTCTGAAAAAACAACGCAAAACAGTCCACGCACACACCCGCAAAATTGACCGTCCCGACAAAAAGGCGGATAATCCGCCCATCCTTAAAACACCGTTTCAGACGACCTTTTCCCGTGATTTAAAAGGTCGTCTGAAACCTTTTATAAAGCACGAACATGAAAGCACCCGAACTCCTCCTTCCCGCCGGCGGCCTCGAACGTATGCGCGCCGCCTACGATTACGGCGCAGACGCCGTTTATGCCGGCAGCCCGCGTTATTCCCTGCGCGCCCGCAACAACGAATTTGCCAAACTCGACGTCCTCGAGCAAGGCATTAAAGAAGCGCACGAGCGCAACAAAAAATTCTTTTTGACCGTCAACACCCTGCCGCACAATTCCAAGCTCAAAACCTTCGTCGCCGACATGGAGCCGCTGATTGCCATGAAACCCGACGCGCTGATTATGGCGGATCCGGGTTTGATTATGACCGTGCGCGAAAAATGGCCGGAAATGCCGATTCACCTGTCCGTACAGGCGAACACCACCAACTACTGGGGCGTGAAATTTTGGCAGAACATCGGCGTCGAACGCATTATTCTGTCGCGCGAATTGAGCATGGAAGAAATCGCCGAAATCCGCCAAGAATGCCCCGACATCGAACTCGAAGTCTTCATCCACGGCGCATTGTGCATCGCCTACTCAGGCCGTTGCCTGTTGTCCGGCTACTTCAACCACCGCGACCCCAACCAAGGTACCTGCACCAACTCCTGCCGCTGGGATTACAAAGTCCACAACGCCACTGAAAGCGATGCGGGCGACGCCCAGCTTCTGCCAGGTTTCAACTTTGAAAAAGCCCAAGAAGAAGCCAACCAAAACTTCGAAGGCATCAACGGTCAGAAACGCCACCCCTACGCCGACAAAGTTTTCCTGATTGAAGAGTCTAACCGCCCCGGCGAAATGATGCCGATTATGGAAGACGAACACGGCACCTACATCATGAATTCCAAAGACCTGCGCGGCATCGAAGTCGTTGAAAAACTCGCCAAAATCGGCGTGGACAGCCTCAAAGTCGAAGGCCGCACCAAGTCGCTCTACTACGTCGCCCGCGTCGCCCAGTCCTACCGCAAAGCGATTGACGATGCCGTTGCAGGCCGTCCGTTCGACTACGGCTTGTTGAGCGAACTCGAAGGCCTCGCCAACCGCGGCTACACCAGCGGCTTCCTCGAACGCCACCAAACCCAAGACTACCAAAACTACCTCAGCGGCCATTCCACCGCCAAACAAAGCCAATACGTCGGACACGTTACCGAAATCGACGCCGAAGGCTGGGCAACGGTGGAAGTCAAAAACCGCTTTGCCGTCGGCGACACCTTGGAAATCATCCATCCCGAAGGCAACCAAACCATCACGCTGGAACAAATGACCCGCAAAGGCGCAGCCGTCGAAGTCGCCCCGGGCAACGGCATCCAAGTCAAAATCCCGAATATGCAGGGTAAAGAAAAAGCCTTGCTGGCGCGGGTTATCAAATAATCAAAAGGTCGTCTGAAAATTTTCAGACGACCTTTTGTCTTTTGTTAAGGAATTGTATGAACGAAGAAACCAAACAGGCGGCTCAGACCATAGGTCGTCTGAAACGTAAAGCCAGCGACGAAGAACGGCTGCAAGGCTGGCGCGAAACCTGCGCCGAACAAGGATTAAGCGGCGAATTTATCCTGACCGCGAAGCTCAACGGCACGGCGTATACCGAGGAAGAAGCCCGCATGGTGGCGGAGCTTTTCGGCAAATAAACTGACAATTTATTATTTTAAAATTACAAATCATATCAAAACTTGACAAAGCTACCGATTTTGATTATAGTCGTATCTGAGTTAACATTGCCGATTTGACACAGCTTGCGGGCATAAACAGCTAAAGCGTATTTTCATTTTCTGCTGTTTTTATTCCTTTCTTTATATCCAAGCCCGTTGTGTACAGCATCGGGCTTCTTTTTTTCCGGAAGTATCAGGAAGTATTTATGATTATTTTGGACAACGTTTCCAAACATTACCAAACGCGCGACAAAACCCGTTTTGCCGCCGTCGAGCCGACCAGCCTCGAAATCCAAGATGGCGAAATCTTCGGTCTAATGGGCTATTCCGGCGCGGGCAAGTCTACCCTGTTGCGCCTGATTAACCTGTTGGAACGTCCCGACAGCGGCAAGGTCAATGTGTGCGGACAAGAGCTGACCGCGCTTGATGCCGCCACATTGCGTCAGGCGCGGCAGAATATCGGCATGGTGTTTCAGCAGTTCAATCTTTTGAGCAACCGCACCGTCGCCGACAATGTCGCCTTTCCTTTGGAAATCGCCGGATGGTCGTCTGAAAAAATCAAAGAACGCGTTAAAGAATGCCTTGAAATCGTCGGCTTGACCGAACGCGCCGACCATTACCCCGCCCAGCTTTCCGGCGGACAAAAACAACGCGTCGGCATCGCCCGCGCGCTTGCGCCCAAACCTCAAGTCATCCTCGCCGACGAACCGACTTCCGCCCTCGATCCCGCCACCACGCGCAGCGTCTTGGAATGTTTGGAAGACATCAATAAACGCTTCAACGTCACCATCGTCATCGTAACCCACGAAATGAGCGTCATCCGCCGCCTGTGCGACCGCGCCGCCCTCTTGGATAAAGGAAAAGTGGTGGAAATCGTCGAAGTACGCGGCAACCAAATCCACGCCCAATCCGAAATCGGGCGCGAACTGATTCGGGAGGACTGATATGGCAGACTTAACATTCGAACAAGCCGTTTCCACCATCGTCGGCATGAAAGACGAAATCGTCCGCGCCTTAGGTGAAACCTTCGTCATGGTCGGACTCTCCACCACGTTTGCCGTCATCTTCGGCACGCTACTGGGCGTCTTGCTTTTTGTGACTTCCAGCCGCCAGCTGCATTACAACAAGCCGGTGAATTTCCTGCTCGACAACTTAGTCAACCTGATGCGCGCCTTTCCCTTCGTCATTCTCATGATTGCCATGATACCCGCCACCCGCGCCATCGTTGGTAGCACCATCGGCCCGATTGCCGCCTCGCTGGTATTGAGCGTGTCCGGTCTGTTTTACTTCGCCCGACTGGTGGAACAAAACCTGCGCGAAGTCCCCAAAGGCGTGATTGAAGCCGCCACCGCCATGGGCGCATCGCCGCTTGCCATCGTCCGCAAAGTCCTCTTGAACGAAGCGCGCGCGGGCATGGTTTCCAGCATCACCGTCCTTGCCATCGGCCTGCTCTCATACAGCGCGGCGGCAGGCATGATAGGTGGCGGCGGCTTGGGCGACCTTGCCATCCGCTACGGCTACTACCGCTATCAAACCGAAGTCATCATCTTCATCGTCGCCATCCTCGTGTTGCTCGTTATCCTGATTCAAAGCACCGGCAACGCATTGGCGCGGAAATTGGACAAACGTTAAACCTCACAAACGTAAACAAGGTCGTCTGAAAATACACCTGATGCATTTTCAGACGACCTTTTGAGTGAAAAATACAACATGAAATCCGCCAAAAAAATTCTAATTGCCGTTTATTTAGTCAATATCGGCAATATCCTTTGGTACTTTATCGGCCCCATGAACCATATGCCGAAAATATGGTACATAGGGCTGAGTATCGGCATCTTTCTTGCCCAACTCGTCATCTTGGAAAAATTAGAACACCCGCCCTCCGACGTCAACGCGCACAACAGCAAAATGATGCGTAACGATATGGGTTTCTTCATTTTATTGTGTGTCGGGCTATTGGTTGTCTTTATGATATGGTCCCTTATCGCCTCCCCTGTCCCCATCTGGGGCATCCTTTCATTTGACGATATGGTTTCCATAGGGGAAATGAACGGATCAATTGGCACGATGGACATCGATGAAATGGGCGAAATCAGCGAGCCGGATGAAAGTGCCATGATGGCTGAAGACTATGATGATGAAATGGACGGACACGCCGTAATCGACGGAACAGATGAAATGTATGAAAGTGCCGATACCGCCTTTGATATTTCTCCGTTCGCCACCTCGTTGGATTGGCTTAAAATCATCTCAGCCCTGACTTTTAAAGCAGGATTGATTTGGCTGTGTTACCGTTCCGTCAAAGGGCTGTACTTCACGATAAAAAACCGTCCCGTTTCCCATAAATGGATTTAAAATTCAACCTGTCCCGACGGCAGAGGCCGTCTGAAAAATCGACTTAACACTTACCAGGAGTAAAACATGCAGACAAACACCTTCTTCAAAACCCTTTCCGCCGCCGCGCTCGCCGTAGTACTCGCAGCCTGCGGCGGTCAAAAAGACAGCACACCTGCCGCATCCGCCGCATCGCCTGCCGCCGACAATGGCGCCAAAAAAGAAATCGTCTTCGGCACGACCGTCGGCGACTTCGGCGATATGGTCAAAGACCAAATCAAACCTGCGCTGGAGAAAAAAGGTTATACCGTCAAATTGGTCGAATTCACCGACTACGTCCGCCCCAACCTCGCTTTGGCAGAAGGCGAACTGGACATCAACATTTTCCAACACAAGCCTTATTTGGACGACTTCAAAAAAGAACACAAATTAGACATCACCGAAGTCTTCCAAGTGCCGACCGCGCCTTTGGGTCTGTATCCGGGCAAACTGAAATCGCTGGATGAAGTCAAAGACGGCAGCAGCGTTTCCGCGCCTAACGACCCGTCCAACTTCGCCCGCGCGCTGGTGATGTTGAACGAATTGGGCTGGGTTAAGCTGAAAGACGGTGTTAATCCACTGACCGCTTCCAAAGCCGACATCGCCGAAAACCTGAAAAACATCAAAATCGTAGAACTTGAAGCCGCACAACTGCCGCGCAGCCGCGCCGACGTTGATTTCGCCGTCGTTAACGGCAACTACGCCATGAGCAGCGGCATGAAGCTGACCGAATCCCTGTTCCAAGAACCGAGCTTCGCCTACGTCAACTGGGCAGCCGTCAAAACCGCCGACAAAGACAGCCAATGGCTCAAAGACGTGACCGAAGCCTACAACTCCGACGAGTTTAAAGCCTACGCGCGCCAACGCTTCGCAGGTTACAAATACCCTGCCGCATGGGGTGAAAACGCCGCAGCCGGCGCGAAAGCCGAAGCCGCTTCTACTGCTTCAGCAGCAAGTGCCACAGCAGCCTCCGCAGCAAACTCCGGCGCTTCCGCAGCAAAATAAACTGTAAGTCCTAAGTAAAAGGTCGTCTGAAAACCCAAATCAGGTTTCAGACGACCTTTTTGCCGTATATAGCGGTCAAATACATTCAACGCAAAGCAAGGCACCCCAATCTAATGCTGAAAGTTTGGTTTTCATTAGGCGTTCCTTAATATTTCCGTATTTAAAGCGGCATAAATCTTGTTTTGCCTGTCCAAAATTTGAATTTATAGTGGATTAACTTTAAACCAGT
>NZ_KV794972.1:722-10759 GCF_001808875.1 Neisseria sp. HMSC064E01 | reverse complement strand
GTCCTGATTTAAATTTAATCCACTATATCATCAAAACAGGGAATTCTAATCACAAAGGAACCATATTCGCAAACAATAAAGGCTTGCACCAGACTCTAAGCCTAACCGCAAGCCTTCTGCTCTCACATACCGTGATTGATTCACGCTTCCGCCGATTTGCTGGTCACTTTTTCAAACGCTTGAATCAGCCTTCCAATCACGGCATCTTCGCCAAACTCGTTCAAACAATCCGCACGCAATTTTTCCGCCGAAAATTTCCCGCGTTCTTCATACATCCGAATCAGCGCCTCGCTCAATGCTTCTATATTTTCAATCGGAATCAGATAACCATTACCCTCATTGACGATCGACTGAGGCCCGCCGCACATCGTTGCAATGACCGGCAAGCCTTGTGACAGCGCTTCGATGAACACCACACCGAATGTTTCCACTCGGCTGGCGAGTACAAAAGCATTGCTATGGCGCATCAAGTCCAAGACCTCTTCCGTTTTCAACGCGCCCAAAAAGGTAACGGCATGACCGATGCCCAACTCCTCGGTCAAGCGGCGCAGATTCGCTGCTTCTACGCCATTCCCGCCGATTTTGAGTTTGAGGAAGGGATACTTTTCCAAAGCCTTGGCAAAGGCGGGAAGCAATAAATCATGCCCTTTCAGATGGCGCAAGTGAGAGACGGAGCAAAACGTGAAATCCTGATGGGACTTATCGAAAGGCTCGAACGGACGCGCAAAGTTATCGCCCAAAATATTCGGCAGATATTCCCAGTCCAAACCGTATTTCTCGCGCAGCAATGCACAAAAATCCTTGCTGACCGCAAAACGCGCCTGACAATGTCGGGCGGATTCTTTCATACTGGGCCATTGGTTCGGACGGACCAGGTTGCGGGCAATCGCGCTGCTGTGTTCGGTAATCACATAAGGAATACCGTATTTCTTAGAAATTTCATGCGCCAAAACGCCGCCGAAATTCATTGTATGCGCATGGAGGACATCAGGTTTGCCGTTTTCTGCCACATACCGCTTAAAAGCCTTCATGCCCGCCCTTACCCAACGAATACGGTCGATATCGACGACGGGGCAATGCGGGAAAAAATACATGCTGTCGTAAACATAAGTATTCAAACCGCCCTGCCGGTGATGCCGCATTCCATAAGGTCCGGTCAAAATACTTTTCCATTCCGTCCGCAACGAACGGAACAAAGGTGCAATGACCCCTACTTTCAAACCTTTGCGCTGCAAAGCTTGAGCTTGCAAACGGAAGAAAATCCCGTCCACATCCGTTTCGGATTTCGGATACCACGATGGAAGAACGACAACATGCATTTTTTACTCCTTACGCTAACCCTGCCAAAGACAATCTGCATCATTGCCCACAAAGTCAAAAAATATAAAAAACAATAATTTAGTTATATTACAAACAACCGCAAGTTTTCAAGTGATTATAAATAACAACATTACAACTCAAAGCATGAATTAAAACATACATATGACAAAGTACCCAAACCACAAGTTAAAAAAACCTCTCCTTTTTTTTCAACTGCCTGATTTAAATCAAAATAATATATGACATATAACAACACTTTTAAAACCGCATCCACCAAACCATCTCATCACACGCATTGCCTTTTCCCGTTTCAGACGACCCATAGGCTAAACAACGGTAACACCATGCTGTTTACCTCCTACTTCGCCCGATAAAACATGTTCATCTGCACCACAAGCCGACTGGGACATCAACCGTCATTTCCTTGAAGCAAAAAAATAAAAAGGTCGTCTGAAATCTCGTATTTGATTTTTCAGACGACCTCTCAGTCATAGCGAAAAGGTTATTCATATGCCGCAACCTTTTCAGACGACCTCATCAAACAGCAAACATGATCTTTGCCGTTTTAAGCTGTCATTACAATCAATCAGGCATCCACCGGCTTCCAGTCCGCGCCTTTTACCGGCGGCAGCCAAGATTGCGTACCGCTGGCGGAAAATTCCCACAGGATGTCGGGGAAGCCGTAATGGTCAGCGCGCGCCGGGTCGAGTTGCGTTTCGATTTCGGCTTCGCGGCCTTCGCGGATTTGTGTGGCGATGTGCGGATTGATCATGACGGTTTTGCCCAATGCGATAAATTCCGCCCAGCCGGTTTCAAACGCCGCCAGAATATCGTCGGCGGTAAACAGGTTGCCCACGCCGATAAGGGGCAGTTTGCCGTTGATGCGGTCGTGGATGAACTGCATACGGGTTTGCGCCGTATCGCCGCCGCGTCGGATTTTTTTGTCGAATTCCCACAAGGAAACATGTAGGTATTGCAACGGCTTTTGCACCAAGGCGTCAATCAGTTCGCCGGTTTCGGTCATGGTCAGCCCGTCTTCGCCTGCTTCTTCGGGCGAGAAACGGTAGCCGATGATGAAGTCGTTGCGCTGGTGTTTTTCACGGACGGCGGCAACGGCATCGACGACGGCGAGCGGGAAGCGCATTCTGTTTTCCAAGCTGCCGCCCCATTGGTCGCTGCGGCGGTTGCTTTGGGCGGAGTAAAACTGTTGGATTAAATAGCCGTTCGCGCCGTGAATTTCCACGCCGTCGAAGCCTGCGCGAAGTCCCAAATCGGCAGCTTGGGCGAAGGAGGCGATGAGTTCTTCCACTTCTGCAGCACTCGCTTCACGCGCTCCATCCTTTTCGCTGGCGGACGCGCTTATTTTGTCACGGCGGTTGAGTTCTACCATCGCTTTAGAGCCGCCATGATGGATTTGCAAAATCGCTTTCGCGCCTTGTTTTTGAATGATTTGGGCGGTTTCTTTCAGGCTGTCAAGGCAGTGTTCGCCCGTAGCTTCAGGCTGTCCGCGAAAGGCTTTGCCGCCTTCTTGAACCAGAGTAGCGGCGGAGATAAAGAGCCCCATATCACCTGCGCGGTTGCCGAGAAACGTGCGCTCTTGGTCGCTGATTAAGCCGTCGGCGAGGGAGCCGAAATGGGTCATGGGTGCAACAGCAAGGCGGTTTTTGACGGTTACGCCGTTGTTCAGTGTGAAAGATTGGAAAAGCGGAGCGTATTTGGGATTCATTTTGTTCTATCGAAAATTAATAACTTCGACAGAATTGGGACAAATAGGGAATTATCAAGAACGAGGTCGTCTGAAAAACACGGTTTCGACGAAACAGAATGTTTTCAGACGACCTTTAGGCAATACGCCTAACGACGATTACCAGAGGTAGGTTACGCTGGCGCCGCCGCCCGCACCGCCTTTCGCCGCGCCGACTGCCGAGCCTTTAACCAGCCATTTGCCGCTGGCGGATACTTTGGAAATACCTACGGCGTAACCGCTTTTACCGCGCCAGATACCGCTTGCGACGGAAACCGCACCTTGTCCCGGCTGATATGCCTGTCCGAGGCTGCCGACCGCGATTGCAGCGGCGGAGCCTGAATCGGCACGCTCTTCAAGTTTGTCCATACGGACTTTAGCTTCGTTGCGCAAAGCGGCGATTTGGGTCTGGTGATTGTTCTCGGCTGCGGCAAGGCTGCTTTGGGTTTGGCGCGCAAGGCTCTTCACTTGGGCAACGTTGACCGCGTCCGTATCCTCCTTACCCGCAGCAACATTAGTAATCTGGCGGCTGTTTTGTTCGCTGCCGACAGATACCGCACCTAAAGTCGATACCCATGTTCTGCCTGTTTCCGTACTTGCCGCGCCGGTAGCGAAGTCATGACCTGCAACGCCTGCCGCAGTATCGGCAACGCTGTCCGTACCGAGTGCTACGGAGTTTTGCTGACGCGCTTCTGCTTTGTAGCCCAAAGCAGCGGATTTTTCTTCAAATGCAGCAGCACCTGCGCCCAAAGCCGTTCCGCCCGATTTGCGTACCCGTGCGCGCGTACCGGCGGCAAGACCGTTGAGTGCGGTGGAAGAGGATTCCACGCCCAATGCCACGCTGTTGGTTTCTTCGGCAACCGCGCGCGTACCGACCGCAACCGCTTGATAACCGTTTGCCTCGGCAGCAGATGCCAGCGCAACCGCCTGCGTACCGTTGGCTTTTGCCCTATCTCCGACAGCAGTGGAACTGAGCGCATTGGCTTCGCTGCCGCGTCCAAACGCAACCGCATCAATGTCGGCAGCCTTCGCGCTTTCACCGACCGCGATAGAACGCAAACCCGTTGCCTGCGACATCAAACCGACCGCCACCGACTGTCCGCCGGAAGCCTTCGATGCGCCGCCGACGGCAATATCGTTGGTTCCTTTTGCATTCGCCCTGAAACCGACGGCAACCGTCCGCAATGCTTCCGCCTTAGCCTCGCTGCCAAATGCCGACGCGCTCAAACCCGAAGCGTTTGAATCATAGCCGGCAGCAACAGACTTATAACCCGCCGCAGCCGCTTTGTCGCCCAACGCAGTCGCATTCTCCCCAGCCTTCGAGTCTTTGCCCAACGCGACCGAACCGTTTTTGTGCATCGCTCCTGTCGCAATACCTTCCGCAACACAAACATTTGCAAAAACAAGGGACAACACCAAACACAGCGGTTTGACGGATAAGTTTAGTTTCATCTTTTCATTCTCCATTTTTGAATTTTTTAAAAAATATCAACCAAATCCTTATGACTATATTTAGTCATTTAGGATTAGTTATATTGTATAGCATTATTACAATATTATTAATTATATGTAATTAATATTTGATTTGAATCATCTGAAGAAAATGATAAGCAAGGTTGTTATAGTGGATTAACTTTAAATCAGGACAAGGCGACGAAGCCGCAGATAGTACATCAGGACAAGGCGATGAAGCCGCAGATAGTACAGATAGTACGGAACCGATTCACTTGGTGCTTTAAGCACCTTAGAGAATCGTTCTCTTTGAGCTAAGGCGAGGCAACGCCGTACTGGTTTAAAGTTAATCCACTATAGAACGTACACAACCATTCAGCTTAATAAAACCCAATCATCCCAAAAGGTCGTCTGAAAAACACGGTTCCGACCAAACTGAATGTTTTCAGACGACCTTTTGTATGGACAAAAAAAGGCGATACCTTTCAGTACCGCCAAAGCTGCTTTGGTGATGAAACCGATTATTTCGCGCAACGGAAGCCCAGATTGTGCAGGACGTATTTGGACTGCAGGCTGGTGCGTATGCCGTAGCGCAGGAAGGCGGCATAATTCGACGGGTCGCTGGAACCTACGGATGCACCGCTGCAAAACATTTGCGTATCGGCATTGCCTGAGGACAGCAGGCTGCTGTTGAAGTCTTCCGTCCATTCCCAAATCAGGCCGTGCATATCATAAATGCCCCAGTAGTTGGGTTTGCTTTTGCCGACATCGTGCAAGCCGTTTCTGCCGCCGTCTGCATACCAGTCAAGAATGGTGCGGTTGTAGCCGGGTTCGGCAGAACCGTTTTTCTGAGTGGCGGAGGCGAGTCCGGCAAATTCCCACTGGTCTATGGTCGGCAGGCGTTTGCCTTGCGAAGTGCAGTAGGCGTTAGCGGCAAACCAAGATACGTTAGTTACCGGATGTTTCAGTTCGTTGGGTTTGGGCGCGTAGCTGTTGCTGCCGGTTTTAACCCAGTGTTTCAGGTAGGCAGGTTCGGCTTGTTTGGAACTGACTTTACCTTTTTGCCATTGGGGATGTTTTTTGACAAACTCTGCAAATTCGGCATTGGTAACGGGGTACTTGTCGATTTGGAAAGGTTTGACTTTAATGAGGTTGGTCTCTTTTTTCAGATAGAGCGGGCGGTAGCTACCGCCTTCAACTTTTGCCATTTCGGCCGCCGCTGCACTGCCGCTTGCAACAAGGGTAAATAGGGCGATGACTGGTATGAGTTTCATAACGGGCTTTCTAATCTGAATACGGGGATTATTAGGCTTTGATTATATAGCGAAACCGGATAAAAATCCTTAGAAGCCTTCTGATTATTGTGCTTTTGGCTTGCTGGGTTCGTGAATGCTTGAAACCGGTTTTTCAGACGACCTTCGATACTTGATAGGTCGTCTGAAAAACCAATCTTTCGATTGGTTGTGGAAGAAAGCCACTGTTGTCCTTGCATCAGCCGGAACAGCAGTGGCTTTTTTCTGTCTCTACGCCGAGATGACTGGATTAGTAGCCGCCTTTACCTGCAGATGCTGCGGAAGCAGGCGCTGCTGCGGAAGATGCAGGGGCAGCCGGAGCTGAAGCGGCAGGGGCTGAAGCTGCACCGCTACCTGCATAGGCTTTGTCTTCCAGTTTTTTGGTCATGATTTCAGCGTTCTCTGCGCCCTCTACTTTCAATTGACCCAACGCGCCTTTGTTGAACGCACGGAAGAGAGAGTGGTCAACCACAGTATAGCTGCCCGGGATGTCGGCTTTAAATTCGACAATCGCTGCACCACCGGCAGGGATCAGGGTACTTTGTACGTTTTCGTTGATCAGTTTGCCGGCTTCTACGTAAACTTTGTCGAAGATCTCACCGATAACGTGGAAGGAAGAAACGAGGTTCGGACCACCGTTACCCACGTACATACGGACAGTTTCGCCTGCTTTGGCTTTCAGGGCGTTGTCGCCGGCGATAGCGCCTACGTGACCGTTAAATACAACGTATTCAGGTTGTTCGGCGATAGCTTTGTCCATATCGAACGGTTGCAGGCCTTGCGCACCTTTTTTACCTTTGGTGTAGAAGTCGCCTTGTACGATGTAGAACTCTTTGTCCACTTTAGGCAGACCTTCTTTAGGTTCAACCAAAATCAGACCGTACATACCGTTGGCGATGTGCATACCGACAGGGGCAACGGCACAGTGGTAGATGTACAGACCGGGTTGCAGGGCTTTGAAGCTGAATGTAGAAGTACGGCCCGGAGCGGTAAAGCTGGCTTCTGCACCACCGCCTGGACCGGTAGCAGCGTGGAAGTCAACGTTGTGCGGTACGGTAGAAGACGGGTTGTTAGAGAATTCGACTTCCACGGTATCGCCTTCGCGTACGCGGATCATGCGGCCCGGAACGTCGCCGTTAAATGTCCAGTAGTGGTATTCCACGCCATCATCCATTTTCATGGTTTTTTCGACGGTTTCCATTTTCACGCGGACACGTGCAGGATGGTCGCGGTCGATGGCAGGCGGAACTTCAGGAGCGTGGGTAGTTACCGCGTCGATAACAGGCAGCTCGGCAGCAGGGGTTTCGGCAGCAGCTTGAGCGCCGGAAGCAGGAGCCTCGGAAGCTGCAGGAGCGGAAGCGGAAGCGGTTTGCTCGGCAGGTTTTTGGGCAGCTTGCTCACCACAGGCGGCTAAAGCAAAAACTGAAGCAATGATTGCAGCTAAAGCTTGGCGTTTCATAGTTGTCATTTCCTTTAATAACTATTTTAAGAAGGTCAGGGTATATTTTTTCAACCTTTGTCGTCCGCGGCATACCGCTTTCGGCTCTTTCAAACTGCCTTATTCCGGGTCGTCTGAAAGGCATCTCTTGTGAACTTTTGTAGGATTATGTAGGTGGTTTTACCGCTATATCTTGACCTAAATCAATTAATTCATCAAAGATGAACTTTTACTACCTGTTTTACTACTTAATAACTAGATAAAACTACATCAAATCGTCTATTATTGTTCACATGTTTTATCCAATTCTTTACAAAAATGCCATCGTATTTTTGATAATAAGAATTATTATTGACTATATATCTGTTTTTTAAAGATTGTTGTTAAGAGAATATTTCTTTTGCCTGAAAAGAGTGCTACAATCTTTAACATTCATATAGTATGAATTTATAAGCAACCACTTTTTACCAAAATAAGGAGTTCTGAAATGGGACAGTACAAGAAGTTATGGTACTTGCTGTTTGCCGTCCTGGCAGTCTGCTTTACCATTCTTGGCTACATGGGCAGCGAGGTTTATAAAAAAGCCCCGCCTTATCCTGAAAGAGTCGTTTCGGCATCAGGCACTCAGCTGATGACCAAAGACGATATTTTGGCAGGTCAGTCTGCCTGGCAAACCACCGGCGGTATGGAAGTCGGTTCCGTATTGGGACACGGCGCATACCAAGCTCCGGACTGGACAGCCGACTGGCTGCACCGCGAGCTTGTCGCATGGTTGGATTTGACTGCGCAAGAGACTTACGGCAAAAAATTCAACGAAGTTTCTCCTGAAGAACAAGCCGTACTGAAAACCCGCCTTACCGACGAATACCGCAACCAAAGCCGTATTAAAGAAGACGGCAGCGTCGTTATCAGCGATACCCGTGTCAAAGCCATTGAGAGCATCCTGCCTTACTACCACGGCGTATACAGCGACGATCCCGCCCTTCAGACGACCCGCGAACACTTCGCAATGAAAAACAACACATTGCCAAGCAAAGAAGCGCGTGAAAAACTGTTCAACTTCTTCTTCTGGACTTCATGGTCTGCTTCGACCAACCGTCCTGACGAAACTTTCACCTATACCAACAACTGGCCGCACGAGCCTCTGATCAACAACGTACCGACTACTGAAAACTACATGTGGTCGTTCACCAGCGTTGTCCTGCTCTTGATGGGTATCGGTCTGCTGATGTGGGGTTACTCCTTCCTGACCAAACACGAAGAAGTAGAAGTTCCGACTGAAGACCCGATTTCCAAAGTACAGCTGACTCCTTCCCAAAAAGCATTGGGCAAATACGTCTTCCTGACAGTCGCCCTGTTTGTGGTACAAGTGTTGCTGGGCGGCCTGACCGCGCACTACACCGTCGAAGGTCAAGGTTTCTACGGTATCGACGAAGCACTCGGCTTCGAAATGTCCGACTGGTTCCCTTACGCATTGACCCGTACTTGGCACATCCAATCCGCCATCTTCTGGATTGCAACCGGCTTCCTGACAGCAGGTCTGTTCCTGGCTCCGATTGTTAACGGCGGCAAAGATCCCAAGTTCCAACGTGCCGGCGTAAACTTCCTGTACATCGCCCTGTTTATCGTAGTCGGCGGTTCTTACGCAGGTAACTTCTTCGCCCTGACCCACATCATTCGTCCCGATCTCAACTTCTGGTTTGGACACCAAGGTTACGAATACCTCGATTTGGGCCGTTTCTGGCAACTCCTGCTGATGGTCGGCCTGCTGTTGTGGCTGTTCCTGATGCTGCGCTGTACCGTTTCCGCCTTTAAAGAAAAAGGCGTGGACAAAAACCTGCTGGCAATCTTCGTTGCCTCCATGGTCGGTGTAGGCGTGTTCTACGCACCCGGTCTGTTCTACGGCGAAAAATCCCCGATTGCCGTCATGGAATACTGGCGCTGGTGGGTAGTTCACCTGTGGGTAGAAGGCTTCTTCGAAGTATTCGCGACCGCAGCCTTTGCCTTCATCTTCTACAACATGGGCTTCGTCCGCCGCAGTACCGCTACCGCATCCACTCTGGCTGCCGCCGCCATCTTCATGTTGGGCGGTATCCCGGGTACGCTGCACCACCTGTACTTCTCCGGTTCTACCTCCGCCTCTATGGCAATCGGTGCCTGCTTCTCCGCATTGGAAGTCGTACCGCTGGTATTGCTGGGTCGTGAAGCTTACGAACACTGGTCTTACCAACACCTGTCCGAATGGGCGAAACGCCTGCGTTGGCCGCTGATGTGCTTCGTAGCAGTTGCCTTCTGGAACATGATCGGTGCCGGCGTATTCGGCTTCCTGATTAACCCGCCGATTTCCCTGTTCTACATCCAAGGTCTGAACACTACCGCAGTTCACGCACACGCAGCCTTGTTCGGTGTGTACGGCTTCTTGGCACTGGGCTTCGTATTACTGGTTGCCCGCTACCTGAAACCAAACGCACATTTCGACGACAAACTCATGACTTGGGGCTTCTGGCTGCTCAACGGTGGCTTGGTCGGCATGATCGCCATCAGCCTGCTGCCTGTCGGCGCGATTCAAGCATACGCTTCCATCACTCATGGCCTGTGGTATGCCCGTAGCGAAGAATTCCTGCAAATGGAAATCCTCGACACCCTGCGCTGGGTACGCACAGCAGCCGACTTGATCTTCATCGGTGGCGCAATCTGCGTAGCCATCCAAGCAACCAAAATCGTATTCAGCCGCGATAAATAAATCCTAGCTTGAATGCAATCAAAAGGTCGTCTGAAAATTTTCAGACGA
>NZ_KV794972.1:0-622 GCF_001808875.1 Neisseria sp. HMSC064E01 | reverse complement strand
GTCGTCTGAAAATTTTCAGACGACCTTTTTTAATGCCCGTTTACCTGTTTTTCAGCAACAGCCTATATCCGTTTCATCGAAGACGCACAACCTATCCTTCTTCGCCCATATCCCTACCCTACTCCCCGCCCCTACTCCAACGAATTGAGTCCATCCACATCCCGCAAAATCCGCCCACCCAGTTTTCCCTATTTTTCAGACGACCCCAATATCGTTTAGCAAACAAGCTCGTCTGAAACTCAAAACAGACAAAACGCAAACAGAAACCTTTGCAAAAAAGCCCTTCCCACGACAGCCGAAACCCAAACACAGGTTTTCGGCTGTTTTCGCCCCCAATCACTCCTGATTTTACCCAAATACCCCCTTAATCCTCCCCGGACGCCCCATAATCAGGCATCCGGACCGCCTTTTAGGCGGCAACAGGCACACTTAGCCTATTGGCCGCTTTCAACAGGTTCAAACACATCGCCTTCAGATGGCTTTGCGCACTCACTTTGAGTAGACCAAAATAGGCTGCCCGGGCATAGCGAAATTTACGGTGCAGCGTACCGAAGCTTTGTTCGACCACATACCGGGTCTTCGACAAATAGCGGTTACGTTTGGTTTGCGCTTCCGTCAGCGG
>NZ_KV794971.1:88162-109326 GCF_001808875.1 Neisseria sp. HMSC064E01 | reverse complement strand
GCGCACTCGAACATCCCCAATCCAAAACCATGACCGAACACCGCAAAAACCCCTTTATCGCCGACAAACCCGACCAAGAAAAAACACAGGCAGAGCTTATCGAAGAGTTGTGCTATATGCGCGCAAAGGTTGCCTATCTAAAGGAGTTAAAAGCCCTCAGCCAAAAGCAGACCGCAAAGGACAAAGCCAAACCGTCCAACCCCTGCCCGACCTCGGCGCGCACCGCCAAACCGCCCGCTCGTTCGCGCTTTCCGGCAACTGGTATTTCTCGCCCCAATACAAACTCAGCCTGACCGCCTCCCATCAGGAACGCCTGCCGTCAACGCAAGAGCTGTACGCACACGGCAAACACGTCGCCACCAATACCTTTGAAGTCGGCAACAAACATCTCAACAAAGAGCGTTCCAACAACATCGAACTCGCGCTGGGCTACGAAGGCGACCGCTGGCAATACAATCTGGCACTCTACCGCAACCGCTTCGGCAACTACATCTACGCCCAAACCTTAAACGACGGACGCGGACCCAAATCCATCGAAGACGACAGCGAAATGAAGCTCGTGCGCTACAACCAATCCGGCGCCGACTTCTACGGCGCGGAAGGCGAAATCTTCTTCAAACCCACGCCGCGCTACCGCATCGGACTGTCCGGCGACTATGTCAGAGGTCGTCTGAAAAACCTTCCGTCGCTGCCCGGCAGGGAAGACGCTTACGGCAACCGCCCACTCATTGCCCAAGCCGACCAAAACGCCCCGCGCGTGCCCGCCGCACGGCTCGGTTTCCACCTGAATGCCGCGCTGACCGACCGCATCGATGCCCATCTCGATTACTACCGCGTGTTTGCCCAAAACAAACTCGCCCGCTACGAAACGCGCACGCCCGGACACCATATGCTCAACCTTGGCGCAAACTACCGCCGCCGCACCGGCTACGGAGAGTGGAATTGGTACGTCAAAGCAGACAACCTGTTCAACCAATCCGTTTACGCCCACAGCAGCTTCCTGTCCGACACCCCGCAAATGGGACGCAGCTTCACCGGCGGCGTGAACTTTAAGTTTTAAGCGCGGATAGATTTCTTGCGAAGCCTTAAATGTTTTTAAAGGCAGCCGTCAGGTTTGCTTTTGGGGATGTCGGGTTTCGCAGGAATGTGAGAAAGGTCGTCTGAAAAACCATATTGCGTTTTCAGACGACCTTTGAGTTTGTAGTGCCGCTCAAACCTTGTCGGTTTAAAGCTCAAGACTGATAGCGCGACAGCCTCAAGTCGTCGCTGCGGATTTCGGTGTCTTTGCCGCACACGATATCGGCGGTTAATTTTGCCGAGCCCAGCGACATGGTCCAGCCCAAAGTGCCGTGACCTGTGTTCAGGAACAGGTTGTCAAAGCGGGTGCGGCCGATTAACGGCGTGCTGTCGGGCGTCATCGGTCTGAGGCCGCTCCAGAACAATGCCTGATTCAAGTCGCCGCCTTCGGGGAACAAATCGTTGACGACCAAAGCCAGCGTTTCGCGGCGTTTTTCGGACAGTTTGATTTCGTAGCCGGACAATTCCGCCATACCGCCGACGCGGATCCTGTTGTCGAATCGTGTGATGGCGACTTTGTAGCTTTCGTCCAAAACGGTGGAAACCGGCGCGCCGTCTGAGTTTTTGACGGGCAGGGTCAAGGAATAGCCTTTGACGGGGTAAATGGGCAGATCGAGGTCCAACTGTGCCAAAACCGTCCTGCTGAAGCAGCCGAGCGCGCAGACGAAGGCATCTGCTTCAAAGCGTTCTGTTTTGGTTTCGATTGCGCTGATGCGCTGGCCGTTGTGTTCGATGCGGCGGATGGTTCGGTTGAAATGGAACTGTACGCCTTTTTCCAGACACAGTTTGTACAGGTTTTGGGTAAAGAGATGGCAGTCGCCGGTCGCATCCGCAGGCAGGTGCAGACCGCCGGCAATTTTGGCGGTAACGCGTGCAAGTGCAGGCTCGAATTCTGCGCATTCTTCGGGTTTCAGACGACGGTAGGGCACGCCGTATCGTTCCAAAACGGTAATGTCTTGTTCTGCCGCTTCGACTTCTTTGGCTTGGCGGAAAATCTGCAAAGTTCCTTTTTTGCGTCCTTCGAAATTCATGCCGGTTTGCGCTTCAAAACGGCGGAACATTTCACGGCTGTATTCGGAAATCCTGACCATGCGCTCTTTGTTGATTTGATAGCGGGATGCCGTGCAGTTTTGCAGCATTTGCCACAGCCATTCGACTTGATACAGGCTGCCGTCGGGGCGGAACAGCAGGGGAGGATGGCTTTTAAACAGCCATTTCAGTGCTTTGGTCGGAATGCCGGGTGCCGCCCAAGGCGTGGTGTAGCCGTAAGAGAGCTGACCTGCATTGGCGAAACTGGTTTCCATTGCCACGCTTTCGGCGCGGTCGATTACGGTTACCTCATGTCCGGCTTCCGCCAGATACCACGCGCAGGATACACCGGCAACACCAGCACCTAAAACAAGCACTTTCATTTTGTTCCTCCTCTGACTTTTTTCAAAAATACAGATATGAGGTCGTCTGAAACACATTTTCAGACGACCTCGGGCATCAATGCGGCAACTCTCCGTTTCTGACTTTTTGTTTGAAGTCACGCGTTTCATTGACGATCACTTTAGCCATTAAAAGGAGTGCGATCAGGTTGGGCAGCGCCATCAAACCGTTGAAGGTATCTGAAGCCAGCCATACCAAATCAAGGCTCAAGACTGTACCCAGCATGACGGAAGAAACATAACCGACGCGGTACAGACCGGCAAATTTCTCGCCGAATACATAAACCGCACATTTCTCGCCGTAGTAGCACCAGCCCAGAATGGTTGAGTAGGCGAAGAAAATCAGACCGATGGTGACAATCCAACCGCCGATACCGGGCAGCATTTTTTGGAAAGTGACGGTGGTCAGTGCCGCGCCGCTCAATTCAGGTTTGACAAATTCGCCGCCTGCGTCGAGCAGACCCATGACCAAAATGATGCCGGTAATCGAACAAACGACGATGGTGTCCAAAAACGTACCGGTCATGGAAACCAATGCCTGACGGACGGGATGGTCGGTTTTCGCGGCTGCGGCGGCAATCGGTGCAGAACCCATGCCCGCCTCATTGGAGAACACGCCGCGCGCCACACCGTAGCGGATGACGGTACCGATGGCACCGCCGGCGACTGCTTTCGCGCTGAACGCATCGGAGAAAATCAGGTTGACGGCGGGCATCAGTGCATCAGAATTAATCACGATAATGGAGATACCGCCCACCACATAAAACACTGCCATGGCAGGTACGATGAAAGAAGCGGCTTTGGCGATGCCTTTGATACCACCTAAAACAACGATGGCAGTCAGAACGGTCAAAGTGATGCCGGTATAGACAGGATTGATGCCGAAGCTCGTCTGAACCGCTTGAGCGACTGAGTTGGACTGTACGGAGCTGCCGATGCCGAACGAAGCGAATGTGCCGAATAAAGCGAACGCTAACGCCATCCATTTCCAGTTTTTACCCAAACCGTTTTCGATGTAATACATAGGGCCGCCGGACATTTCGCCTTTGGAATTGGTCACGCGGTATTTCACCGCCAACACGCCTTCGCCGTATTTGGTTGCCATGCCGAAAATGGCGGTCATCCACATCCAAAATACCGCACCCGGGCCGCCGGTAACGACGGCAGTCGCCACACCGGCAATATTACCCGTGCCGATGGTGGCGGACAGAGCGGTCATCAAAGCGGCGAAATGGGAAATATCGCCTTCGTGGTCTTCGCCGTCTTCATGTTTCTTTGACGGAACGAAAGCCTGCTTCAACGCATAGCCCAACATGGTGAATTGCAAGCCTTTCAGCATGACGGTCAGCAAAATGCCCGTGCCGACCAGCAATACCAACATAACAGGTCCCCAGACCCAGCCGCTGATGGTTTCAAAAAAGGCTTTGAGATTGTCTAAAAACAATTGCATGGTTTTCTCCTTCATCCGTTTTATATTTTTTACGCACTACTATTTTTTGTAGTGTCATGTAATTTCAGCACAGAATGTTCAAGAACACAATATCCCTATTTTTAAAAAATTTTCGATGTCATACCTTATGCGGAGGCCTAATTGGGTAGAACATATTGTTTACAATCTGAAAAATAATGTGAATGCAGCTTAAGATTGTTAATCTGTAAACGCATACCTTTCAACTAAAAAATCTCAGGTCGTCTGAAAAATGGCGGTTGATTTTTAGAGAAATACGCCATAGGCGAATCGCTATGGTGTGAGGGTTGAAAAGTCATGTGTTCGGCGAGAAAAAAACTGCACCTTAATAGATTGGAAGAAATATCCAACTTTTTAGGTGCAGTTCGGTTTTCAGACGACCTTTGGGAAACGGTCGGTCATTTGGAGATGGTGTGCCGCCGTTATGGTTTGACGGCTTTTCCGTCAATGATGACGGATGTAAGTTTGAGGTCGTAAGTTTTGCCGTCGTCGGTGTATTTGATTTCGGCAGGAATGTTGTTGAAGGCGGGGGCGAATGAATAGGTGACGGTGTCGTCGCCGCGTTTGACGCGGTATTTGTTGACGGTGGTCGTACCGCCGCCGATTTTGTAGTTTTCGCTGCCGACTTTGGTCATGCCGCTGACGGGGTAGAGTTTTTTGCCGTTGGTAATGTTCAGACCGGACGGCAGGTGGGCGTCGTTGGCGGCAAGCTGCCAAGCCAGTGTAAAGAGGTCGAGTGTCGTGCCGCTTGATTTGGCGGTTTCGCTCGAGCCGGCTTTGCCGTAAGTGATGCTGTTGCCGCTAAATTTGGCTGCGGCATAAAGTTTGCCGCCGCGGACGTCTTTATAGTATTTGGGACGGAGGGTGTTGCCGCTGATGGTGCCGCCGGATTCGAAGCGGATGCTGTACATTGGGACTTTGATTCTGGAAACGATGGTGTATTGATTGCCGCTGCGGGTGAAGGTCATGGTGGCGGGTATGCCGTAGCTGCCGGAATATTTCAGGGTGGCTGATTGGGGCAGCTCTGCGGCATAGACGCTTGTGGCGCTCAGGGCGAGGCCGGCGGCAATAAGCAGGGTTGGTGTTTTCATGATGTCATTCCTCCTGTTTTGGGTCGTCTGAAAGGATTTCAGACGAGCTTGGTTTATTGGAGATTGCCCGAACCGAACATAAATTCTATCTGGCTTTGGTAATGGCTGTTGCCGTTGCGTTTGTCGAAGTCGGCGGCAAGCTCGCGGGCATGTTGCGCCGCTTCTTCGTCAAAAGGAGAAAGCGCGATGAGGTAGTCTAAATAGAGCATATTGTCGTTTTGGGCATGTTGAATAATGGCGTCGCCGTGCCGGTTCATCAAGTCGAGGGCGCGTTGCGACTGTCCGAGTTTGTACGCCAGTTGGGAGAAGAGTGGGATAAGGCGGACGAAAATTTCGTCTTCTTCGGCGTTGATTTTGTCTATGGCTTCGTCCAAAAGACGCTCTGCTTCGGGATATTTGCCCAGCCGTATCATGCTGTCGATGGCGGGATGGTAGGTAATATGCGGCACTTCGGCACAGGTCATTTCGCCCGTTAAGATGGGTTGGGCGGCGTCGATGGCTTTTTGATACTGTCCGATGAAATGGTAGAAGTTGACTTGTTCGGTCTGTTCGCACGCGGGACAGTCGGAAAATTCGTCCGTCGCGGTTTGCTGCCATTTTTGGAAATTTTCTTTGGCGGCGGTGTGGTCTCCGGTCAGTATGTTTTGCAGCATCAGTGTTTTATAAAATGATGAAAGACTGAACCGCATGTTTTCATAGTGGTAACGCATTGTTTCGTTCGCTTCCTCGATTTCCTTTTTGTCGAGAAAGAGGTCGCGGGCAAGCGTAGGAATGATCCATTTGAATTTCCACTGGCAATCGATTAAATCGTAGAAGCCTTCGGGAAAGCCGTCGTCTTCAGGATGCTGCTCGTAGCTTTCGTCACAGCGGTCCAAGTGATGGTCGATCAGCCAGTTTAGGCAGTGCAGCTTGAAGCCGGGAGAAAAGGAATGGTTGCTGAGTACGTCGCCGACAACAAAATTGCACAATGCCAACGTTGTTTCAGGGTTGTTTTTGAGGCTTTGGTTGAATAAATCGATAGCTTTGCTTTGGCGTTGACGGTAGTCGGATTCGGAAATGATATCCAAAAGGGTCAACTGGTTTTGGCTCATGGTTTTTCCTTATGTGGTACTGCTGCTTAGGCGGGGATTACGCGAGCAGGGTTTGTCTTTCGGCGTTGCGTTCTGAATTGAACACGCGGTTGCCTTCGATTTTCAGACGACCTGCGACGAAATCGGCAACGGCTTGCGGGAAAAGGCGGTGTTCGACGGTCAGGACGCGTGCGGCAATGTCGTCGGGCGTATCGCCGTCGAGGATCGGGACAATGCCTTGCGAGATAATCGGACCGCAGTCCAGCTCGGGGGTTACGAAGTGGATGGTGCAGCCTGCGACGCGGCAGCCGGCTTCAAGAGCGCGTTCGTGGGTGTGCAGGCCGGTGAAGGCGGGGAGGATGGACGGGTGGATGTTGATCAGGCGGTTTTGGTAATGGGCGCAGAATTCGGGCGTGAGGATGCGCATAAAGCCTGCGAGGACGACCAAATCAGGTTGATAGGCATCGATTTTCTCCATCATGGCTTGGTCGAAAGCAAGGCGGCTGGGGAAGTCTTTGTGGTTGAGGCTGTCGGTGGAGATGCCGCGCTCGGCTGCCCAAGCCAGTCCGGCGGCGGTTGCGCTGTTGCTGAGGACGGCGGCGATGCGGGCGTCTGGAATGGCGGCATTGACGATGGCCTGCATATTGCTGCCGCGGCCGGAGATGAGGATAACGATGTTTTTCATGGCGTCGGTTGTAGGAGGTTGGTAGGTTTTATTGTATAGCAAAACAAAATCGGAATGTTATGGCGCGGGTTTATTGGGGGTTTGATGGGATAGGAGGTCGTCTGAAACGGGGTAAACCATGTTTTGCGAATATACAGAACAGAAATGCCCGAAACGGATTCGGTTCGGGCATCGGGTTAAAGCGCAGGCTTATTGGACTTTTTGAATGTCAACTTGACCGGGAGCGGGTTGGAAATCTTCGGGTTTGCCGATTTTAACCAGCTTCACGTCAAATACTAAAGTGGAATTCGGGCCGATTTTTCCGCCCGGCATGACTTGGTCGCGGTAGGCGAGTTTGGACGGGATGTAGAACGTAGCTTCGCCGCCTTCTTTTAAGAGTTGGATGCCTTCGGTCCAGCCGGGGATGACTTGGCTGACAGGGAAGGTGGCAGGGCTGCCGTTGGCTTTGCTGCTGTCGAAGACAGTACCGTCAATCAGGCGGCCTTCGTATTCGACAACGACGATGTCGTCTTTCTTAGGCTGTTTGCCTTCACCTTCTTTGGTGATTTTGTATTGCAGGCCGGAAGCGGTGGTTTTCACGCCTTCTTTAGTCGCATTTTCTTTGAGGAACGCTTCGCCTTTTTCCAAGTTGGCTTTGGCATCAGCTTGAAGTTTTTCTGCGGCTTTGGTTTGTTGTTCTTTCAAGAATTTCATCATGACTTCTTGCGCTTGGACTTCAGTCATTTTGCTTTCTTTGCCTTCGTAAGAAGCCTGCATGGCTTCGATGAAGACTTTCATATCAATTTCCGCGCCTTGATCTTTCATTTGTTTCAATGAGCTGCCGATGTCCATACCCATTGCATAGCTGGCTTGTTGGGTCGGTGTACCGATAGAAGACGTATCGGTTGCGGCAGATGCGCCGGAAGCTGCGGATGCAGATGCGGGAGCAGAGGCTGCGGCAGGTTTATTGGCGTCTTTTTTGTCGCAGGCGGTCAATGCCAATGCGGCGGCAATTGCCAATGCGCTGAATTTGAAAGTTTTGTTCATGATGTTTTCGTCTTTTAAAAGGGGTCAGTAAAAGAAAGTCGGGATTATAGCCCAGTTTGAATCAAAAGGAATCAAGGCTGTTTAAATTTTCGGCTTATCGTGTAAAGCCGTTTTCAGACGACCTTGGATTTTAGGCTTTGCCTGTCATATTGTGGTGTTCGATAGAAAAGCCGCTTTTTTTGTATGCGCTGAAGCGTTCGCGGGCGTCGGCGAGTTCTTCCAAACTGCTGCCCACGATTTCAAGCACGCGGGCAGGAATGACTGGGGCTTTGTTCCAAAAGTCGGGCGAGAGGTTGAGGACGGTGGCGTTTTCAGGGACGGCAGGCAGTGTGTTGCCGAACGCGAGCCATACGGGTGTTTCAGACGACATGGGTTGGTCGGGCTGCCAGATTTCGTGCGGAATGAAACTTTCGGGGATTTGCTGCCAAAGGTCGCGATCGAGGCGGCGGATGGTTTCGTCGGAATCCGACCACACCAATATCTGCCCGCCATCGCGTATGGCACGCGCAATCAGGCGGCAGGCGAAGGCGGCGGGGTCGGCGGCGTGGGTGTAGAAAGTGGCTTTAGGCATGATGCGCACAGGGCAGGAGGAAATGGGGGATTATAGTGAAAACGTTGTGAAAGGGCTATGGCAAGACTGTCTTGTCTGCGTAAGAAAATTTAGGCATCCGGACGCTTGTCGAGATGCCTTCGCAAAGCATATCGGGTTTTCAGACGACTTTTGGGGATTGGTGTCGATAGTGCGACAGAAGTTTACTGAACGGGAATCCTGAAATGCCCGGTAATAGTATAGCGGTAGAGGATGTCGTCTTCACGGGTTCCTAAACCGATATTGTGAATAATCAAGGGTCTGTTGCCGATTTTGCGGTCGGAGACGATGCCGATGTGCGGACGGTTGCCTTTAAGCTCCCAAGTCACAATGTCACCTGCCTGATAATTCGTATCCTGAACCGCCCAGCCTTGACGTGTGAAATAAGTCATGAGGTTGGGTACGCGGCGGTGGTCGATGTTGGTGTCGGGTTGCTTCAAGCCCCAACGGTTTGGATAGGCGGAGAAGTTCCGACTCATGTCTTGATGGACGAGTTCTTGCAAATCCATATTTTGGTCGCGCAGGGCGCGGACGATGACGTCGGTGCACACGCCTTTTGACATCGGTACGTCACCCATTGGATATTTGAGTTTGGTATAGGCAGAGTCGTAGCGCAGGGTCTTGCCGATTTGGTTGCGCGCGGATTGGACGATTTTTGGCGAAGGTTGGTTGGGTAATGGAGTGTGAGGAATCGGTGCGGATAATCGGGACGGTTGGACCGTAAGGACTGTGGTAAAACCAAAAAGCCACAGCCGTCATCAGGGCAATGGCAACCGCAATGCTGACAAGAACAAGATTAAGGGTGGTTTTGCGCTTCATGATGTATGTAGGGATTTAATGTAAATGTTATATGCCATTATTTATCAGATTTCGTATCAGTGTGGCAATCAAAAGGGGAGTAACGGTCTTTATTAGGTATATTCGGATGGGCAATTAATACGTTTTTGAGGGTAAAATGGCATTTTGTTAACGCTAAATCTCCTGTTTAGTCAAAATGATACTTTGGTTTTGCATACCTTTTCCAAGTACGGCATTTTAGAATTCGTCTCTTTTTGAGAAAATACCGCAGTATTAGCAGTAATGCGGTATAAGTCTTACAACCTGATTGTGAATTCGTTCAAAAAATTTAGGGCAAACCGATATTTGAATTCCAACCGGTTTTCGATATAAAGCGTAGAGTACGAAGTAAATCTCGAAACCCCGATATCGTTTTATTTTGCTTTTCTTTTATATTAATCAAACATAAACCAACCATACCCAGAAAAAGGAACCTTCCTGGTGAAACGTATCTTCTTGTTTCTCGCAACCAATATTGCCGTTTTGGTCGTTATCCGCGTTGTTTTGGCAGTCCTCGGTATCCACAGTACCGATCAGGTCGGCAGCCTGCTGGTGTATTCGGCAGTCGTCGGTTTTGCCGGTTTGATTATTTCATTGCTGATGTCCAAAACCATCGCCAAAAACTCAGTCGGCGCGGAAGTCATCGTACAGCCGCGCAGCCATGAAGAAGCGTGGTTATTGGCGACTGTGGAAGCACAGGCGAAGCAGTGGAGCCTGAAAACGCCGGAAGTGGCGATTTATCACTCCCCCGAACCCAATGCCTTCGCAACCGGCGCAACGCGCAACAGCTCGCTGATCGCGGTGAGTACGGGTTTGCTCGAGCGCATGACACGGGACGAAGTCGAAGCCGTTTTGGCGCACGAAATGGCGCACGTCGGCAACGGCGACATGGTTACGCTGACCTTGATACAGGGCGTGGTCAATACCTTTGTGGTTTTCCTTGCCCGCATCGTTTCCGGCATGGTTGCCCGCAATAACGACGGCAGCACTTCGCAAGGCACATATTTTTTAGTCAGCATGGTATTGCAGGTTGTGTTCGGCTTTTTGGCAAGCATTATTGTCATGTGGTTCAGCCGTCAGCGCGAATACCGTGCGGATGCGGGAGCCGCCAAATTGGTCGGCGCGCCTAAAATGATTGCCGCGTTGCAACGCTTGAAAGGCAACCCGAGCGATTTGCCGCAGCAAATGAATGCGATGGGTATCGCCAGCGATGCCAAAGATTCTTTACTCAGCACACACCCCTCTTTGGAAAACCGAATCGCCCGCCTGAAAGCTTTATAATCAGGGCAGAGATTCAAATAATAGAAAGATGATTGAAGGTCGTCTGAAAATTTGAATCGTCCAATAAACTTCGGATATTCATGACAACCTGTTCAGTCGGTTTATATCAGCCGGATTCTGTAATACTGCAGAATCCGGCTGTTTTCATTTCAAGCCGTATTTTTGGGGCAGTCTTACAGTTATAGTGGATTAAATTTAAATCAGGACAAGGCGACGAAGCTGCAGACAGTACAAATAGTACGGCAAGGCGAGGCAACGCCGTACTGGTTTAAATTTAATCCACTATAAAACTGAAACGGATACAGCGTTTACTTGTTTACGCTTTCGTCTTGCCTTCCTGATTGTTGACGATTTCACTTATAATACCTCCCCTCATTTTTCATCTTCAAACCCTAACCCTTCTTTAATCTCCCCCAACAAAATGACACACCCCAATTCCCCGCAATCCGAATTTCTACGCGGCATCAAAGAAACCTCGCCCATGCTCATCGGGCTTTTGCCGTGGGCGTTGATATTGGGTATGCAGGGCGGTCAGAAGGGCATGAGTTGGCTGGAAATGCTGATGATGACGGGCATGAATTTCGCCGGCGGCTCGGAATTTGCGGCAGTCAATCTGTGGGCAAATCCGTTGCCGATACTGCTCATCGCCACCGTTACCTTCATGATTAATTCGCGCCATATTCTGATGGGGGCGGCAATCGCGCCTTATATGCGGGATATGCCGTTGAGAAAAGCCATGCCCGCGCTGTTTTTTATGTGCGACGAAAGTTGGGCGATGGCGTTTGCGGAAATCCAAAAACGCAAGGCAATGGGGCTGCCGGCATTCAATATGCCGTTTTATGCGGGCGTATGCTTTATCCTGTATACCACTTGGATCGGCTTTGCGGCGTTTGGTGCGGCGGTCGGGCCGATGTTCGGCGATGTCGTGGCGTGGGGCTTCGGCATGGCGTTTCCCGCCGTGTTTTTGGTGCTGCTGCGCGGAATGTGGAAAAGCTTTAAGGCGGCACGCCCTTGGTTTGTCAGCCTGATTGTAGCGTGTGGGACTTATTTGTCGGTGGACGGGCATTGGTATGTGCCGATGGGCGCGATTTCCGGCCTGCTTGCCGCCTATCTTTGGGGAGAGAAGGAATGAAGGATTTGCTGTCTTGGCAGTCGTTCCTGCTGTTTGCCGGCATGCTGGCGGTAACGTATTCCACCCGCCTTATCGGTTTTTTCGCCTTGCGCAACCGCACTTTAAGCCGCCGCGCGCAAATCGTGATGGAAGCCGCGCCGGGTTGCGTGTTGATTTCCGTCATCGCGCCTTATTTCGTGTCCGACAAGCCGCACGAACTGATTGCCATTGCGCTGACCGTGCTTGCCGCAAGCAGGTTTTCTATGTTGGTTACCGTGTTGATCGGTGTGGGCAGTTCTGGGCTGTTGGGGTATTTGATGCGCTAGGCAGTTGAGGTTGAGTGAAACCGGTTATCTGTTTTCAGAGTGCGCAGCCTCCTGACGGGACGACCTTTCCCTTTCAGACGACCTTATCTTGTTATAATGTCGTCTGAAATTTTTTATAAAGCAAAATCATGGCAAACCAAAGACTCATCTACGGCTTTCACGCCGTCAATGCCCGCCTGTGGCAAAACCCAAAATCGATTACCGAACTCTACGTCCAAGAAGGCAAAAACGATGCCCGCACGCGCGACGTGTTGGAAAAAGCGGCAAACGAAAACGTGCGCGTACACTTCGCCGACGCCGACCGCCTCAACGCCATCAGCAAAGGCGCGCGGCATCAGGGCGTAGTCGGGTTTATCGACGCTTCCAAAAACCACGTCCACCTCGAAGACGTATTGGAAAACCTGAGCGAACCGCCGCTCTTGCTGATACTCGACGGCATCACCGACCCGCACAACCTCGGCGCGTGTCTGCGAACCGCCGACGCAATGGGCGTACACGCCGTCATCGCGCCGAAAGACAAAAGTGCGGGACTGAACGCCACCGTCAGCAAAGTCGCCTGCGGCGCGGCGGAAACCGTTCCCTACATCACCGTAACCAACCTCGCCCGCACCCTGCGCGAGCTGAAAGAATACGGCATCTGGATTATCGGCACCGACATGGGCGGCGATTCAGACCTGTATCACTGCGACCTGCCTGACAGCGCGGCATGGGTGATGGGCAACGAAGGCGAAGGCATGCGCCGCCTGACACGCGAACATTGCGACATGCTGGTGTCGATACCCATGTTCGGCATGGTCGAAAGCATGAACGTCTCCGTCAGCGCGGGCATGGTGTTGAGCGAAACACGCCGTCAGCGGGTGTTGAAAGCAGGGAAATAGGATTTAGTTTTATGAATGGAAAACGTCGTTTGAAAACCAAATTTCCAGTTTTCAGACGACGTTTTTTCATGGGCGGGTCAGTGCCGTCATGCTTGCACGTCCTGAATCCGTCAGTCTGCCATTAAAGTAATCTTCAAACACTTTTGAACATTGCAAGTCCGGATTTCCGCTGCGGTATAGGTATTTTTACAATATTGACGGATTAAATTCCCCCTACATAGCAAACGTCGTCTGAAAACTGGATTTCCAGTTTTCAGACGACGTTTTACTTAGAGGCGATTCTATTTACCCGACCATTTTATCGACTTTGTGTTGATAGCTTTTTAACAGCTCCGCCGAGCGGGCAAAGCGTTCGGCTTCGTCGTCTGAAAGTTGCAGGTCGATGATGCGGACTGCGCCTTGGCGGTTGACGACGGTCGGTACGCCGATATACACGCCGTTTTGTCCGAACTCGCCTTCAAGCAGAGTGGAAACAGGCAGCACGACGCCTTGATTGTGCAGGATGGCGTTGGAGATACGGCTCAAGCCCATGCCGATGCCGTGGCTGGTCGAGCCTTTGGCGGCGATGACTTCGTAGGCGGCATTGCGCACGGTGTTATAGATTTTGTCCATACGCGCCTGCCCGTCTTCTGATTGTTCCAACATCTTCTGAACCGACATACCGGCGATGTTGGCGGTGCTCCAAAGCGCAATGATGCTGTCGCCGTGTTCGCCGATCATCATGGCATCGACGCTCCAAGGCGCGACGTCGAACTCGTTGCCCAGACAGACGCGGAAACGTGCGGAGTCAAGGATGGTGCCCGAGCCGATAACGCGCTCTTTGGGCAGTCCTGAAAAGCGCAAAACAGCATAAGACAGTACGTCCACAGGATTGGAGGCAACCAAGAAGATACCGTCAAAGCCGGAAGCCATGACTTTCGAAACGATGTCGCGAAAGATGCGCAGGTTTTTGTCGATTAAGTCCAAACGGGTTTCGCCGGGAGCCTGCGCCGCGCCCGCACAAATACACACGATATCTGCATCCGAGCAATCATCGTAATCGCCGACGTAAATACGCGCGGGCGAAGCGGCATAAGGCATTCCGTGGCGGAAGTCGCGCGCCTCGCCTTCCGCGCGCGTACGGTTGATGTCGATTAAAACCATGTCGTCGCACAAGGCTTGGTTGAGCATGGAATAGGCATAGCTGACCCCAACCGCGCCCAAGCCCACAACAACCACTTTATTACCAACTTTTTTCATATTTATTCCTGTTTGTTTGTGAATAGGAATTATTAATAACACTTGGACAAGGTGCCGTCAAATTTCAGACGACCTCCACCCGCAGCGCATCCACAATCAGCTTAAACACATTCGAATGCCCGCGACGGCTGGGGTAATAGAGATAAAGCGGATCGTAAGTGATGGCGTATTCAGGCAACAGCTCGACCAGTTGCCCGGAATTGAGTGCATCTGCCAAGCTCATACTGTGCTACCCACGAGATGCCGAGGTCGTCTGAAAAGAGTTTCGGAAAAATTTTTATACCAATATTTTAAAAACGGCTTTCTAGCAAAGTCGATACTTATCTGAGAATTCATGTAAGAATAATGTTCTTTAAAACAATAGTATAACTTGATTTTTGCACAAGAAAAAGGTTGCCGTCCTATGAAATGCTCTGTATGCTTTCAAACACGTTTTGTTGATAAATTCAAGAGAATTAAAAATGAAAATTAACTATTTGGAAATTAAAGGATTCAAAAGTATCCAAAATGTAGAGCTAAAAGATGTTTCTCCTTTTATGGTTTTAGCGGGGGCAAACGGTACGGGTAAAAGCAATTTTGTCGATGCCTTGGCATTTTTATCAAAAGTGATTGATATGGGAGTGAGCAAGGCGATATCTGAGTTTGGTAGTATAGAAAATTTAATTAGTCCTAAACATAAGGCTGGAGACATTAGCTATAAGATAGAATTTGAAATTGAAAAACAAATTTATCAATATGAAATAATGATTGCTTTGAAAAATATCGCTTCTAGAGTCAAAGAAGAGTCGCTAAAGATTCTTAAAAGTGGGGAAATAATCTTTGACAGTGATAAAATCCGCAAAGAACTAGAAGCAAAGAAAGAAAGTAATACATCAGATGATTTAATTGGTGCAGGGTTACTAGGTGCATTGGGGGGGCTTATCTGGGGCGCGATGAAAGATAGCGATCAAATCGGTCAGGATATAATCAATGGTGTGGCGACAGGTATCGGATTAAAATTATTAACCGATGAAAAATATTCATCTGACGACAGTTTTCTCCGACAAAATAAAGAATTTCAAGGTTTAAAAAACGTCAAAATATTCCGTATTGACCCTTTTACCATCAAAAATCGCCGCAGTACCGGCAACAATCCGGGGGAGCTTAATCGTGACGGTAGCAATATTGCTGCAGTTCTGGAAAAACTTGAAAAAGACAATGAATTACGCGAGCAAATCATTGAATGGATGAGCGTGATTGTGCCCGAAATGAAGAAAGTTTCTGTTAGAACACAAAATATAGACAGTTCAAAAGGGCTATTTTTCGAGGAAGACAGCGGTAATCGTTTCCCCGCCCATATGGTTTCGGACGGCACAATTTATGCCTTATGTTTGTTAGTTGCCGTTTTAACGCGTGTGAAACAGCCCGGCATTACCATCATTGAAGAACCCGAACGGGGCTTACACCCGAAAGCTATTAGTGAACTGATTGGTTTTATTCGTGAATATGCAAGCCCTCACCACCCCATTATTCTTACAACTCATAGTGAATCGGTAGTGCGCAGCCTAGAATTGGAAGAATTATATTTTGTCAGTAAATCTCAAGGCAAAACCCAAATTAAAGATGTTCGGAAGTCGGGTGTCGATAAAAACAAAATTCCATTAGATACAGCTTGGCTGACTAATCTGCTGGGGGGAGGATTGCCATGGTAAAAGTTGGATTTATTGTTGAAGGGTCATGCGAAAAGATTATTATCGAATCAGAGGCATTCAAGAACTTTTTACACAGGAATGGTTTTGAGTTGGTTGAACCTGTTGTTGATGCCAAGGGCGCAGGTAATTTATTGCCTCGTAATATTGAGCCCTTTATTGGTGTTTTGGAAGCAAAGGGAGCAGAAAGACTGTATATTTTGACGGATTCGGACGGACTCCCTGTTGAAGATGTTAAGGAAAGAATCAATCACGCGAAAATTACTGCCTATTTTATTGCGGTTAAAGCGATAGAAGCATGGTTTCTAGCAGATACTCAAGCCATGAAAAAATTTTTAGAAATTGAAGATTTTGCGGGAGAACAGTTTCCGGAAGAGACGCCCGAATTGCCTTGGGACAGAATCAGCAAAATTGTCAAAGAAACTGGTTCTGCCAGAGGACCGGGAAACAAAGTTGGCTTTGCTCAGAAGATGATTAAATATTGGGAATTTTCAATCGAAAATGCTGCCACGCATCCAAACTGTCCGAGTGCAAAATGTGTTGTTGCACATTTTCAATCTAATAGATAAAAATCGTCTGAATGTATAGTTTAAAGATGGCCAATAATATTGCTCTACCATCTCTATATTGAAAATTCTTCTAATCTTTCTAAGATAAAAATGTCGTCTGAAAACCAAGTTTATTTTTCAGACGACATTTTTTTATAATTTGCTATTAACAAATGATATTCTGACGTTGAGTTATCCGTCATAGAATGCAGTGCTCTTAGGCAGATTTGTTCGATTGATTTAGGTATTGCCGTTGAAATCGGAATCTTCGGACCTCTTTTTAACTTTGCAGCAAAGCTAAAAAATACTTCATCATTTTCTACTGGGAAAATATGTTGTTCATAAATTGAGATTTATTGCTTAATCATTTATCCGTACAATCTGCCTCATCAAATATTTTAAGGAGGCAGTGATGAAAAAAATGCCTGTATTGTTTGTCGGGCATGGTAGTCCGATGAATGTGTTGGATAAGGAAAATCCTTTCAACCAAAATCTCAGCCTGATTACGCAAAAATTTGCCAAACCGAAAGCGATTTTGATGATTTCGGCGCATTGGTACAGCAGCGGTTTGCAGGTTTCATCGGGCGAACAGCCTGAAATGATTTATGATTTTTACGGATTTCCTGAAGCACTCAGTCAGGTGCAGTATCCGGCGCCTGGTTCGCCTGAGTTGGCGGAACAAGTGCGGTCGTTATTGCAGCCGGAAAATGTGGAGCTGAACCCGACGCGCGGTTTTGATCATGGCACTTGGGCGGTATTGAAATTTCTGTATCCCGATGCCGATATTCCCGTGGTTCAGCTCAGTCTCAACCGTTTGCAGTCGGCGGAATGGCATTTCAATTTGGCAAAAAAATTATCCGCTTTGCGCGAACAGGGCGTGTTGATTATCGGCAGCGGCAATATTATCCATAATTTGAGCGTGATGAGCAGGGCGCATATCAATCAAATCGGCGCGGGCTATGATTGGGTGTTTGCTTTCCGCGAAGCGGTCAATCAGGCGATTGTCGAACAGGATGACGACACGTTGATCCATTACGAAAGACTGGACGAAAAGGCAATGCTCTCCGTACCGACGCCGGATCACTATTTACCTTTTCTTTGCATTATGGCATTACGCGAACCGGATGATTCCATTACATTTTTCAACGACAACCTTGTCGCCGGTTCGCTTAGTATGACTTCGCTTTTAGTGGGGTAAAAGAAAAATATGGCAACGCTATTTCGGTCAGGTTATGATTCAATACAGCATATTTGATTGAAAATGCTAGGTTTACTGACTCGGGTTATTTTTTGTTTTCAGTCAAAGAAACCAGTGCATCAATTGATTAAAAGGTCGTCTGAAAACCTGATTGGGCGTTTTCAGACGACCTTTGCTTTGCCGGTGAAGATTCGGGTTGTTTACGGACGGTTGGCTGCTATATGGTAGCGCGTTTCAAATGCGGCTTCTTCTCCCGTGTCCAGCTTGATTAACCCTAAGCCGTTGTTGAAACAGTCGGGTGCGCCGCTGAGGTTTTCGATGGCGATGGAGTCGCGGGTCGGCGGGGTGAAGATTTGCAGGTAGGGATAGGATGCGTCAGGGTAAATGCTCAGGGTCAGTCCGTTGCCTGAAAGTGTGCAGGCGGCGGGTTTGCTGCGTGCCAAGACAAAGTTGTTGTCCAATTCGATGCCTGTCAGGCTTGAGGTCGTCTGAAAACGGGTATCGTCGATGATGCTGCCGTCAGGAACCAAATCGGCATCGAAGCCCAAGCGTTTGCTGCTGTCGATTTCCAGCGACCAATCGTCGGCTTTGCCGCCGAGCGTGAAATAGGGGTGCCAGCCGTCTGCGAGCGGCATGGCGGTTGTGCCTTGGTTGTGTACGGTGGAGCGGATGCTTAAGCCGTCTGCACTGAGGCGGTAGCGGACGGTCAGGCTGAAGGGGAAGGGGTAGCCGCTGTCGTCTTGTGCGTAATCTGCGCGGATTTCGACTTCGGCGGATTGGTCGTCGGCATGGCTGTTGATGAGGGCAAACTCGCGGTCATACATCAAACCGTGTGCCGCGTGTTCGGCGAGTTTGAATTTGCCGCACTGATAGGCTTTGCCGTCAAAGCTGTATTTGCCGTGGCGCAGGCGGCAGGCGTACGGGTTGAGTTTGCCGCTGCGGAACCATTCGGTCAGGCTCTCGCGGGCGTGTTGCGGGGTGTCGTAGGCTTTGACGATGTTGAACCATGTGCCGTCGGGGCGGCGGATTTCGTAGCGGTTGAGCAGCCCGCCGTAAAGATAAATTTCCGCGCGCAAATCGGGGGAGGCGAGCAGCAGGCGGTCGTTGTCGGTTTTGAGTGTGAACATGAAGCAGCTCCTGATTGGGGTTGGGGCAGGGTGTATAAAAGGTCGTCTGAAAAGTTTTCAGACGACCTTTTTAGATTTTAACGCTTTTCTAAAAGCTTGACTTCCGATTCTTCCAAAACTTCCACTTCTACCACGGGAATCTCGATATCTGCTGCGGTTGACGGTTTCAAAAGATCGAATACGGTGTTCTTTACTGCTGTTTCAATGCGGGAACGCATCGCCCATATAAATAAAAATAATAAGATAAAAAATGAGGTAAAGATAAACAGACCGTATAGATAGCTGCCTAAAAGCTGCCCGATATATAGAGAAAGGCTGAGTAAAATTAAAACGGTTGCTGCTCCTCCTGTAATCGCTGCAAGCAGATAAAACGCACTTGGCGCTGCGTATTCCGAGGCGGTTTTTGCCAATTGTTCTTGTTTTTCCTGAATGCTGTTAGAAATGGGATCAATAAAGGCTTCCCGAAATTTCCGTTTTATGAAACCAAACATAATTTTCCCTTTTTATTGATATGAAAACGTATGGCATTATCCTGGAAATCACAAATTTATGCCAAATTATCTGAGGAATGAAAACATAGCTGATGCATTCAACAAACCGATTTCATCCTGTTATCTATATAAATTTTGTCGCCATGAACGATGTATTCTGAAAATGAATAAGCTGAGTCCTGTGGTGTACAGAACCCAGCTTATGCGGACTGCCTGAACAAGTTCTTCTGAGCGTTCAGTATTCGATTGATGCAGCCGTTTCAGACGACCTTTTGAGATTTTACTCTTTAACTAAAGGACCTGATGTTCCTCCTTGTCCTGCGGCGGTGCGCACCAGTTGGAGAAATTCAGATTTCAGGCCGAACGGGTCATCGCCTTGGACTTTTTGTACCATGTTTTCGATGTCGCCCCAGCTTAGTTTGCCGTTGTATTCGCCGCCGCGCAAGGCTTGGGCGTAGGAAGCGGCGGCAAGGGCGAGCAGGGTGTCTTTGTCGGCTTGGTCAAGCGGTTTGCTGCCGACGGGGACGGCTTGTTGCATCAGTTGGCTGTCTTTTTGTCCGGGCAGTTTGTAGCGCACTTTGACAAAGGCGTATTCGTTTTTGCTGCCTTTGGCGGCAGGGGCTTTTTGATAACGTGATTCCTCAAGCCAGCCTTGTTTGCCCTGCGGTATGATTTCATAGATGGCGGTCACGCTGTGGCCCGAGCCGATGTCGCCTGCATCGACTTTGTCGTTGTTGAAGTCTTCATTGCGCAGGGTGCGGTTGGTATAGCCGACCAAGCGGTATTCTTTGACGGTGGCGGGGTTGAATTCGACTTGGATTTTGACATCCTGCGCTACGGTGGCGAGTGTGGAGGTCAGCTGCTGTTGCAGGACTTTTTTCGCTTCTTTTTCGTTGTCGATGTAGCTGTAATTGCCGTCGCCCGCATCGGCGATTTGTTCCATCATGTCTTCGTTGTAGTTGCCCATGCCGAAACCTAAAGTGCTGAGTGAAACGCCGCTTTTACGTTTTTCGGCAACCATGGATTTGAGGGTTTCGGTGTCGGATACGCCGACGTTAAAGTCGCCGTCGGTTGCCAATAAAATGCGGTTGATACCGTTGGGTACGAAGGCTTTTTGCGCTTGCTCATAAGCCATTTGCAGTGCGGATTCGCCGTCTGTCGCGCCGCCCGCCCGCAGTTTGTCAATGGCGTTCAGGATGGTTTCTTTATCTGCACCTGATGTGGGCGGGAGTACCAGATCTTCGCCAGACGCATAGGTAATCAGGGTCACTTTGTCTTGCGGGCGTAGTTGTCGCGTCAGGATGCGCAGGGTTTCTTGAACCAGCGGAAGTTTGTTTTCTGCATCCATACTGCCGGATACGTCCACAAGGAAAACGAGGTTGGCAGGCGGCAGGTCTTTCTTCGCGGTGTCTTGTGCTTGGATACCGATTTTGATCAACTTGGCTTCCGGTTGCCATGGAGAATCAATGGTTTCAGTGTGAACGGCGAAAGGATGCTCGTCGGTAGGAAGCGGGTAGTTGTAGGGGAAATAATTGACGATTTCTTCAATCCGCACGGCGTCTTTGGGCGGCTGTTGGCCGTTGGTCAGGAGTCGGCGGACGTTGGCGTAGCTGCCGGTATCGACATCGATACTGAATGTGGATACAGGCTCTTGGGCAACGGATTTGACCGGTTGGTCGGGTTGGTCTTGGTAGCGTTCGGTGTTTTCTGCAAGAGACAGATTTTCTTCAGCAACGGCGGCAGTAGACAGTGCTGCGTTGGGTGGACTCTGAAGGCTGTCAGGTGAAGAACTTGAGTGTTCGTGTGAACCGGAACACGCTGCCAACGCTGCTAACGTGAGTATGGAAACGGCTTTTAGAAAAAAACGCGGCATGATTTAAGCTCCATAGAAATATCACATGCTGATTGTTAAAAGTATTGATAGCAGTGTATTGGCAGATTCAATGATAGCGCAGGGTCACTTTTTATTTGGATTTTATAGTGGATTAAATTTAAACCAGTACG
>NZ_KV794971.1:79914-88062 GCF_001808875.1 Neisseria sp. HMSC064E01 | reverse complement strand
GCCTTGTCCTGATTTTTGTTAATCCACTATAATATGTGAATAGTGGGTTAAATTTAAATCAGGACAGAGCGGCGCAACGCGGTACTGGTCTAAACTTAACCCACTATGTTTATGACTTGGGCAAGATTTTGTCGGGCTGAGACGATTTTGTAAAGGTCTCAGCCCCGATTTATCTTACATTAACTTTTCTTCCGGCGTCGTTCGCCCGGCAGCAGCATGTCCGCCCATTTGATGATGTTGGCGACTTCGGCGGGGTTGAGTTCGTAGAACTGTCCGCGTTTGAGGCGGTTGGGCAAGCCGATGGGGCCGAAGCCGACGCGCACGAGGCGGCTGACGGTGAGGCCTTGGCTTTCGAATATGCGGCGCACTTCGCGGTTGCGGCCTTCTTTAATCACGACGTTGTACCATTTGTTCGCGCCTTCACCGCCTTGTTCGTAGATGCGTTCGACTTTTGCCAAGCCGTCTTCGAGCATCACGCCTTCTTCGGTGAGGCTGCGCATTTGTTCGGTGGTCAGTCCGCCCAGTACGCGCACGGCGTATTCGCGTTCGACTTCGAAGCTGGGGTGGGCGAAACGTTGGACGAGTTCGCCGGAGGTGGTGAGGATGAGCAGGCCGCTGGTGTTGATGTCCAAGCGTCCGATGGCGACCCAGCGGCTGCTGGCGGCCTGCGGCAGGCGGTCGAAGATGCTGACGCGGCCTTGCGGGTCGTCGCGGGAGACGATTTCGCCTTCTTGTTTGTAATACAGGATGATACGTGGCAGGCGGTCTGCCCATTTGAGCTTGATGATGCTGCCTTTGACGGTAACGTGGTCGTCGGGGGTGACTTTGTCGCCCAGTTGCGCGGTTTTGCCGTTGACCGTTACCCAGCCGTTGTTGATCCATTCTTCCATTTCGCGGCGCGAACCGACGCCGGATGCGGCAAGCACTTTTTGCAGGCGTTCGGGTTCCATGCGCGACAGGTCGCTGCGGCGTTCTTTCAAATCGCGCGCGCGTTCCATGATTTTTTGGTTGGGATTGCGGACGACGAGTTTTCTGGCTTTTGCGGCGCGCTGTTTGGGGGCGTTTTGCGGCTTGAGGTCGTCTGAAACTTTTTGTCCGTAAGGTTTAGAAGCGGTTTTGCGCGTTTCGTCTTTGGGACGGGCTTTGCTTTTGAAAGGTTTGGCGGTTTTCTTGGCAGACGGGGCTGCGCCGTCGCGCCATTGGCGTTTGCTGGTGGGTTGCTTGGACATGGGGTTCTCCTAACGCGTTTCCTGATGATCGGAACGGTTCTTCTGCGGCGGTGGCGGCAGGATAAGTTACGGATAAAAGGCCGTCTGAAACGAATGAAACGAGTTTTGTTAAAACGTTTTTTATATTTCAGACGACCTTTTGCTGGAGTCGGGATTTTACCCTATCGGCTTGAAGCTGTGGAAAGTTTAAGGTGACAGCCGCTCGCGCATCCAGTTGCCGTCAACCAAGCGGTATTGGATGCGGTCGTGCAGGCGGCTGGGGCGGCCCTGCCAGAACTCAATGCGGTCGGGAATGACGAGATAGCCGCCCCAATGCGGCGGACGCGGGACGTGCAGCGGGTGTTTCGCGCCCACTGCCGCCGCTTTGGCAACCAACATCGCTTTGCTCGACAACACTTCGCTTTGCGCGCTTGCCCATGCGCCGATGCGGCTGGTGTAGGGGCGGCTGTCGAAATATTCGTCCGACGCGGCGGCATCCAGTTTTTCGATGCGCCCTTCAACGCGCACCTGCCGCTCCAGTTCCGGCCAGAAAAACGTCATGGCGGCAAACGGATGCGCGTCAAACGAGCGTCCTTTGCGGCTTAAGTAATTGCTGAAAAAAACAAATCCCTGCGGATTGACTTCTTTCAGCAGCACCATGCGGCTGTTCGGTCTGCCGTCTTCGCCCACGGAAGCGACGTTGACGGCGGTCGGCTCGTTGACTTGCGAATGAATCGCCTCGTTCAGCCATTGCTCGAACTGGACAATCGGGTCGGCATGGCATTCCGATTCTGACAGTTCGCGTTTGCTGTAATCTTCGCGGATATTGTGCAAATCCATGATGTCCTCCGATATTCACGTTTATTTGAATGAATCATACCCCGTTTTTTCAGACGACTCCAACGATAGGGCGGGGGAATATGTGTATAATCCGCGTCAAATCAAATGAAACGGAAAAAAATCATGCAAACCGAAGTCGAACTGAAAATCCTCAATCCGAAAATGGCGGACAAACTGCCCGCCTACGCCACGCCGGGTTCCGCCGGACTGGACCTGCGCGCCTGTTTGGACGAAGCCGTCACCCTGCAACCGGGCGACGCCTACCTCGTTCCGACCGGTCTGGCGGTACATCTTGCCAATCCCGACTACGCCGCCGTTTTGCTGCCGCGTTCCGGTCTGGGACACAAACACGGCATCGTCTTGGGCAACTTGGTCGGACTGATCGACTCGGACTATCAGGGCGAACTCAAAGTCTCCGTGTGGAACAGGGGCAAAGAAGCGTTCACTATCGAGCCGATGGAACGCATCGCGCAAATGGTCATCGTTCCCGTCGTTCAAGCATCGTTTAAAGTCGTGGACGAATTTGCCGCCAGCGAACGCGGCGAAGGCGGCTTCGGCAGCACGGGCAAAGCCTAAAGCGCCTGTTCGCATACAAAGGTCGTCTGAAAACTTGCGATGCGGGTTTTCAGACGACCTTTCTGACATTTCGGATAGCCCAAACCAGTTCAAACCCAATGCGTTCGCCCGTATCAATCTTCTTTTCAGTTTTCAAATCAGTTTTCAAAACGCCGTCCGAAACCTCTTCCCCAAACCCCTTCCCCTGCTTTTCAGACGACCTCCTGCCCGCTATAATACGCTTGCAAATTATTTGCATTATCATTTAATTTAGGAGAAACGCATGAGCACCCGTACCGAACACGACACCATGGGCAATGTCGAAGTCCCGTCCGAAGCCTATTGGGGCGCGCAGACCCAGCGCAGCCGCAACAATTTCAAAATCGGCGGCGAAACCCTGCCGCAGCCGTTGATTTATGCTTTGGCGCTGGTGAAAAAAGCCGCAGCCGCCACCAATGTTTCCCTCGGCAGGATTAAGCCTGAGCAGGCGGATTTGATTACGCAGGCGGCGGACGACGTGTTGAACGGCAAGCTCGACGGGCAGTTCCCCTTAGTGGTTTGGCAGACCGGCTCCGGCACGCAGTCCAATATGAACATGAACGAAGTGCTGGCAAACCGCGCCAACGAAATCGCCGGTACGGGTTTGGCGGCGTACCAGCCCGTCCATCCCAACGACCATGTGAACCACGCGCAATCGACCAACGACGCGTTCCCGACCGCCATCCACGTCGCTGCCGCGATTGAAATCAACCACCACCTTATTCCAGCGGTAAAAGCCCTGCGCGACACGTTGGACAAAAAAGCCCAAGCCTTCGCCCCCATCGTCAAAATCGGCCGCACCCATTTGCAGGACGCAACGCCGCTGACTTTGGGACAAGAATTTTCCGGCTACGTTTCCCAGCTCGACCACGGCTTAGGTCGTCTGAACGACGCGCTCAAAGGTTTATACGAACTCGCTTTGGGCGGCACGGCGGTCGGCACGGGTTTGAACAGTCATCCCGAATACGCCGAAAAAGCCGCCGCCAAACTCGCCGAACTGTCTGGCCTGCCGTTTGTCAGCGCGCCGAACAAATTTGAAGCCTTGGGCGGACGCGATGCCGCCGTTGCCGCTTCGGGCGCATTAAAAACGCTGGCGGCAAGCCTGAACAAAATCGCCAATGACATCCGCTGGCTGGCAAGCGGCCCGCGCTGCGGTTTGGGCGAAATCAAAATCCCCGAAAACGAGCCGGGTTCGTCCATCATGCCGGGCAAAGTCAACCCGACCCAATGCGAAGCGATGACCATGGTGTGCTGCCAAGTGTTCGGCAACGACGTCACCATCGGCATGGCGGGCGCGTCGGGCAATTTCGAGCTGAACGTCTATATGCCCGTCATCGCCTACAACCTCTTACAATCCATCCGCCTCTTGGGCGACGCGTGCAACAGCTTCAACGAAAACTGCGCCGCCGGCATCGAACCCGTACCGGAAAAAATCGACTATTTCCTGCACCATTCCCTGATGCTCGTTACCGCGCTGAACCGCAAAATCGGCTACGAAAACGCCGCTAAAGTCGCCAAAACCGCCTATAAAAACGACAAATCGCTGCGCGAAACCGCCGTTGAGTTGGGCTTGCTGACAGGCGAGGAGTTTGACGAACTGGTCGTCCCCGCCGATATGGTTCATCCGCGCTGATTAAGGGTTTGAAATACGGCAAAGGTCGTCTGAAAATATTTCAGACGACCTTTTTTGATGTTTGAAACCGTCAAACGGCTTTTATTTGTCGTGGCGCACCATTTTCGGCGCGTAGCGTCCGGCGCGTTCTTTGAGGCGTTTGACCAGACCTTCGGTGGTGTTCGGTACGCCGTCGACACAGAAGGCCTGGTAGAGGACGGCACGCATCGCGTCGTTTTTGTTGAAGGTTGAGCCTATGGGTTTCCATTCGGCTTTGCGCGGCTCGATCCAGCGGCGGTTGACGGTGTCGCCGTAGCTGAACACTTTATAAGACGAGCGTTTGTCTTTGCCGTATGTGAAGGAAGAACGGGCGCAGAAGAGGCCTTCGGCGGTCAGGTTGTCATGACCTTTGTCGGAACGCACGTTGAGGATGTAGCGGATGCTGCCGTCGGGAGAGGGCATGATTTGCAGGCTGCTGAGGAGGATTTTGGGCTGTTTGCCGTAGTCCTCGCTGACGTAGAGGTCGAACCAGTCGCCGGATTGGGTGTCGGGTAGGGGCGGGAGCGCGGTTTTTTGTTCGGCAAACTCGCGGGCTGCGGCTTCTTCAGGGCTTTCTTTGTAGCGTGTGTTGGTGTGGGTATTTTTTTCGCTGAATCCGGCGGCGTTGACTGCCGTGGCGGCAAGGCAGAGGGTCAGGAGGGCGAGACGGCGCATGGTGTGCTCCAAAGTGAAAAACGGCTTTATTTTATGGGTTCGGCGGGGTGGGGTGCAAGTAAGTACGGTATAATTGACGTTAATTCTGATTAATATGACGAGTTTTCATCCTCAGGATATAGGGGCAACTATACTGATAAAACTACAGGAAGGTTAATCGATCGCAAAGCAACCTTACAACAACGATTAAGTCAAGAACAAGATAAATGTTAATGGGAAAATATGAAATTAGACAATGTATTAAGTGAGTTAGTAGAACTATATTCAAGAATAACCCCATTTCCTTCAAATAAATTAGAATTTTCATTTGAAGAGCTAGGTATTCCATCCTCATTTTTTCAAGGAGAGCTTTTATATTATTATCAGCATGTCCAAATGAAGGGAAATTGTTATTTTGGAAATAGTAATTTTAATTTAATATTGTTGCCTTTACATTCCGAATTTACAACAGTTGAACATTGGGCTTTGCAAGATTATGAAGAATTTATAGATGGAAAATATCAAATTTTTGCTTGTACAGATAGTGATGCCATTATTTTTTGCGATGTAACTAATTTAATGTCTCCCGTATATGCAGGAAGACCAGGAGACCCGGATTTTTATCAGTTGAGTAATAGCCTGACAGAGTTTTTTATGTTTTACATTGCTTTTACAAGGATGCAACAAACAAGAGAATTTGAAACATCTACTGAGTATTTTGCGGAAACAGCTATATTGATTGAAAAATATATTTCTGAAAATTCACAAAATACAGCAAAAAAATTTCTTTTACATTAAAAATGCTGAATTCTCTAAAATAGCTAAAAGATAAATTTATCATTGCTTTAGTTATAGCTGAATAGTTGTGCCGCTTTTGGTAACGCAGCAATAAAACCCAACCTCAATACACCTATGGAGCCTTATGAATACACAAACTCTGGATGTCATCGGTTTGAAATGCCCGCTGCCGATTTTGCGTGCCAAAAAAGCTTTGGCGCAAATGCAGGAAGGCGAAGTGCTGACCGTATTGGCCACCGATGGTGGCGCGCCCGGCGATTTTGAGGCTTTCTGCCGCCAGACCGGGCATATTTTGCTCGAATCGCGCGAAGAAGACGGCGTGTTTACGCTGGTCGTGAAACATAAATAAAGGTCGTCTGAAAATGGCAAAACGTCTGATTTCAAGACTTTTGACGCTTGCCGCTTTCTCCGTTTTATTGGCGGCGTGCGGCAGGGAGGAAGTGCCGCCCGAGCAAATGGCGGATCGTGCGAACGCGGCAGCGGAATTGTTCCGGCAAGGCTGCGTCGCTTTTGACGGTGCTGCCGATAAAGTGCGTTCTTTTGCCGATAATGAAAAGCTGACGGCTTTGAACGCGGAAGAAATCGGCAGGCTGCCCGCAGGCTTCGTCGAGCCGGATGCGCTTGCCGTTTGGAAGAAAACGCAGGACGGCGCGGATTATTATTTGAGCCTGACCGGCGACAGTTGCAGCGTGAAGACGGCGCGTGCTGACGAAACCTTGATACGCAAGCAGTTTATGGTATTGGTGGAAAACCCGCCGAGTGGCTTGAACAATGAATTGCGCACCGATCAAGCCTCCGAATCGCCGATTCCGATCCGCCAGTTGTCCTACGCGTGGCGCGCGCCGGGCAGCTCGGAAGAAACCCTGCTGACCGTCAAGACCACCCCGTCCGACCAGCTGCCCGTACAGGCGGTGTTTTACCTGACGCATCAGTCCTACGACGGCAAGCCTGTCCTTGTGCAATAGCCTTTTCAGACGACCTTAGGGACTGTCGGCATTCAATAGTTTCCGTGTCTTTTTATCCTCAAAGCGGCATCTTCCACGTTGGAAATCCTCACAAGGTGTCCAACCTTGTTGCGGTTTCCGCCTTGAATCTTCCGCTTTGTGAACAAAAATCCACTGGGAAAATGAAATGTCGACAGCCCCTAGGAAACATCAAGGGGTCGTCTGAAACCCAAAAATCTAAAAAGGAACACTCATGCAAACCCTGACCATCATCCGCCCCGACGATATGCATCTGCACCTGCGCGACGGCGACGCGCTCCAAGCCGTTGCCCCCTATACTGCCCGCCAGATGGGGCGCGCCGTCATCATGCCCAACCTCAAACCGCCCGTCGTCAGCGTTGCCGACGCGCTTGCCTACAAAGCGCGCATCATGGCGGCATTGCCCGAAGGCAGCGCGTTTGAGCCGTTGATGACGCTTTACCTGACCGACCAAGCCACGCCCGAGCTGGTGCGCGAAGCCAAAGCCGCCGGCATCGTCGCCTTCAAACTTTACCCCGCCGGCGCGACCACCAATTCCGATTCCGGCGTAACCGACCTATTCAAACTCATCCCCGTTTTGGAAGAAATGGCAAAACAGGGCATCCTGTTCCTCGTTCACGGCGAAGTAACCGACCCCGAAATCGACATTTTCGACCGTGAAGCCGCCTTTATCGAGCGCGTGATGAAACCCGTTTTGGCGCAAGTGCCGAATCTCAAAGTCGTGTTCGAACACATCACCCCCGCCGAAGCTGCCCGCCTCGTTTTGGAAGCAGGCGACAACGTTGCCGCCTCCGTTACCCCGCAACACCTCTTGCTCAACCGCAACGACCTCTTGGTCGGCGGCGTGCGCCCCCATCATTTCTGCCTGCCCGTACTCAAACGCGAAACCCACCGTCAGGCATTGGTCACCGCCGTTACCGGCGAGAAGGCACACAAATTCTTCCTCGGTACCGACTCCGCACCGCACGCCAAATCTGCCAAAGAAAACGCCTGCGGCTGCGCCGGCATGTTCAGCGCCATGACCGCCATCGAGCTTTACGCCGAAGTGTTTGAAAAAGCAGGCGCATTGGACAAACTCGAAGCCTTCGCCTCGAAAAACGGCGCAAGGTTCTACGGCATTCCCGAAAACACCGATACGATCACCCTCGTCAAACAAAGCCAAACCGTCCCCGCAAGCGTCCCTTACGGCGACGGCGAACTCGTCCCGATGCGCGCAGGCGGCGAGATAGGCTGGACGGTGGAATATTGAGCCGCACATCATGACCGCATGAAAATGCCTGCCCGAAAAGAGGGCAGGCATTTTGGTTTTGGGAGAAAGGATGGAGAAAGGTCGTCTGAAAACGGGTATGGCGGATTTTGCACCAACTTGTTTTCAGACGACCTTTTTGTTTTTTATAGTGGATTAACTTTAAACCAGTAC
>NZ_KV794971.1:72060-79814 GCF_001808875.1 Neisseria sp. HMSC064E01 | reverse complement strand
GTCCTGATTTAAATTTAATCCACTATAAATTTTAAGCATCAATCTTTCAACAAAGTCCCTGCCAGCCAAATATTGAACGCTACGCCGACCGTGACCGTAATGCCGAAGGCGGCGACGGCGGGCGTGCCGCTTAGGGCGAGCAGGGCGAAGGAAATGGCGGTGGTGGCGGCGGCGAGCAGCATACCGCCCAGCCGCGCGGGGGCACTGTGGCGTGCGGTGAGGGCATAGACGGCGTAATCGACGCCGATGGCGGACACCAAAAGCAGACCGAACATGGCGAACAGGCTGATGGGGATGCCTGCCAAACTGAGTACGGCGACGGTGCAGACGGCGGCGGCAAGCGGTACGGCAAGGATTTTGGTGCCACGCTTCATGCCGAACATACGCCATAAAACCAACCATGCCAGCGCATAGGAGGCAAGTTTCAACCATGCCGCCTGATTGCGCGTGTGGTGGAAAAGATCGTTCAAGTGGGCGCGTTTGTCCGCCCAATGTACGCCCGCTACGCTTTGCGCGGCAGAGCGGACGGCGGTGTCGTCAGTCATGCCGTTCAGGCGCACGATCGCGGCGAAATGGCCTTTTTCGACTTCACCCAAATACAGCGGCCGCCAGGCTTCCGCCAAATCGGTTTTCAGCGCATCGGCAAGCGTCAGCGGCGGCGCATCGGCGGCTTGCAGCAGCGCGTTGCGTAGGGTTTTGTGCGGGATGCCGATATCGACGAGCGGCTGGCGGCTTTCGGGCAGCTTGGACAGCTCGCGCAGGCGGTTTTGCAGTTTTTTCTGTTCGGATACGGGCATCAGGAGCTGGTCGGGAGATTGGAAGCTGACGAGCTTGCCTTGCGCGACGAGGGGTTGCAGCGCGCGGCCGAGTTCGGCGGTTTTCATCAACAAAGCATCTTCGCTCGGCGCTTCGGCAACCAAGTACTTGCCGCCGAAATCCGCACCGCTCAACTGCCCGATGCGTTGCACTTCCGCCAGCATTTCAGGCGGCATGTTGACCCATTGGCGGATGTCGTCGCGCCAGTCGCTGCGCCACAGTCCGACCGCCAGCAACACGCCGCCGACAATCAGCCAGCCGCGTTTGTGCAGACGGATTTTCAGACGACCTGACAGCGCGTAGAGCTGTTCGGTCAGCGCGGCAAACGGCACGGTTTTAGCGCGGTAACGCTGAAACAGCGGCGGCAGCCACAACACCGTCGCGCCGAAAGCGCCCGCCAGCGCAAATCCTGAGAACACGGCGGTCTGCCGCAATACGGGCAGCGGCGTGAACCACAAGAGCGCGTAGCCCAAGACCGTAATCAGCAGGCTGACGGTAAAGCTCGGCAAGACATGTTTCATGGCGGGTTCGGCCTGCCAGACGGGGTCGTCTGAAAAAGCCGTTTTACCGTTTTTTGCCCGCGTGCCGAATACCGAGGGCGCGAGCCAGTGCAGCGGGAAATCCACCAGCATCCCGACCAAGCTCGTGCCGATGACGATGGTCAGGATATGTACTTCGCCGAAAACCAGCAAAGCCGCCGCCAGACCGGTCAGCATACCCGCCGCCAAAGGCAGCGTCAGCCAGAACACGCGGACGCTGCGGAATACCCACAGCAGCAGCGCGAAGGTCAGTAGCATCCCCACCGTACTCATTGTCCGGCTTTCCTGCTCCGCTTCTGTTTTGGACACGGCGGCAAACAGCGCGCCGCCTGCCGTCAGCGTGTCCGCGCCTTTGGCTTTTGCCAGCTTACGGCTTTCCGCTATCAGCGGCAGAAGGGCGTTGTTGCCGGAAAAATTGTCGCCCGCCGCCAGTTTTCCGCGCAGCCAGACCCAAGTTTTCCCGTCATCGCCTTCGGTGAACAGCATGCCGTTGTCCATGTTCCACTGCAAACGGCTTTGCGGATTCGCCTTGCCGGCGACAAAACGCCCGAAGCCCAGCCAGTCTTGTTCCAAAGACAAAGGTGAGGGCGCGGCAAACGGGTTGACTGCCGCTTCCGCACGCGCCTGAAAGTAGGCTTGCGGATGCTCAAACAGCAGGCGCACCTGTTCGTTCGGCAGCAGGGCGAGTCCCAGCTTGCCGATATCCGCACGCACCTTGTCCAAGTCGGGCGTCACGCTGCTGTCCACTTGTTGGAACACGCCGCTTTTACGCCACAAAGCCGCAATCTCAGAGGTCGTCTGAAACGCCGTTTCCGCGTCTTTGCTGCCCGCCAGCAAAATCACCTGCGTGTTCAACTGCTCTTCGCCCGCTTTGTCTGCCGCCGTCAAAAGCGCGTCCGGCTGCTGTTCGCTCGGCAGCAGTGCGGTCAGGTCGGTTTGCAGCCAGTTTTTCGTGGAGACGGTATAGATGAGGAACAGGATCAGCAGGGCGGTGAGGACAGTGTAGGCGCGGCGGTAGGTAGTCATCATTTTTCAAATGTTTTGAAGTGTGTCTGCGGCATTTTATGGGGAAGTCGGGTGCATTGACAATCGGAATGGATAATCGGTAGGGGAAACAGACAGGTCGTCTGAAAACGTGTTTGAAACGGAAGACAGTTTCGGATTTTCAGACGACTTGTCGGGGCGGGTGCGGCGGCTTATTCTTGGATAAATTTCGCGTGTGCAAAATCACAGAATTTCTGAGCGCGCCATCATGATTGGGTTGGGTTTGTCTGATGACAAATCGTCGGTAAGGAACAATGTTTCCAAAAAATCGGCGATGTCCTGCCAATAATATCTTTGCGTTTCAGATTGCGCAGCCGCCTGACGGGACGGCATTTCCGTTTCTTCGGCTTCCGTATCTAAGGTAACGGGAGCGCCGTGTTCCGCGCCGTGTTCGAGCAAAATCCAAATGCTGCCTTCGCGCGTATCGGCGTGGTTGGTTTGGTGTTCGTATGCCCAGCCGACTGCCGCCTGTCCGCCGCTTTGCAAGGATTGTGCGGCGAGCAGCAAGGGGTGGAAACGGGTTTCCAAATGGCGTTCGGTGGCAACCGCCAACGTTGCGCCGTGCGTGCCTAGGGTTTGCGCGGCATGAAAAACGGGGGCGTTGTGCAGGTTGGCGATGAAGTCGAAAGGCATGGCGGCATGGTGGTTGAGCACGTTGTCCGCCATTTTTTCAAACACGGACGGCGAGGAAAACGGCGTGCCGAGGAAGACGGCGCAATCGGGGCGGATTTCGCCTTGTCCGTGCAGCAGGCCTGCGCCGAGTGCGGCAATCAGGCTCAGGCGGCTGAGGCGGCGAGCGTCCGTGCTGCTTTGCTGCTGCAAGGTTTGTTTGAGGATTTTGTTGCCGACGGCGGCTTCGGTATCGAAACGCGCGGCGGCGATGATGCGGATGTCGGGGTTTATGATTGCCATTGCCATACCATAGCTGTGTTGCTGCCGCCGAAACCGAAATGGTTGGCGAGACAGAAAAGGTCGTCCCGCCAGGAGGCTGCGCACTCTGAAAAACGGATTTCGCGTCCTTGATAATCGGTGCCGCCGCCTTGTTTCAGGGCGGACAAGAGCAGCGCGGTTTCGAGGGCGGCGGTTGCGCCGAGGGTGTGGCCGATTTGCGCTTTGAACGCCATTAGCGGCGGCAGGGTGCCGAACACGTTTTCCAGCGCAGCCAGTTCGGCAGCGTCGCTGTCGGCAGTGCCGATGCCGTGGGTTTTGACGGCGGCGATGTTTGCGGGGGCAATAGCGGCGATGTTTAAAGCGCGGCTGATAACCTGTTCTAAAGCCTTGCTGTCGCTTTGAATCAGGTCGTTGCCGGTATTGGCGGCATGTCCGACGAGTTTCAGACGACCTGCACGATCAGGCGGCGTGGCAGAGAGGGCGAGTGCGGCGACACCTTCGCCCAAAATCAGACCGTTGCCGCCGAAGGGCTGATATCGTTCGGTAAACAAACCTAAGCTGTGAAAATGCAGCAGGGTCAGGCGGTTGAGGTTTTCGATGCCGAGGACGAAGGCGCGTTCCACCCCGCCGCGCAAACAATTGTCTGCCTGAATCAGCGCATGGGCGGAGGAGGTACAGGCGGTTGCCAAACTGAAAATCTGCCGGTTGCCGCTGCGTTTGCGCAAATCTTCGGCAAGATAGAGCAGACCGTGTTCCCCAATGTCCGTATTGCCCGCGCGGCGGCGGTTTTCGTATTCGGCGATGGCGTAGGAACTCGAACCGATAAAAACCGGCGCGTCGTGCCAGCTTTCAGACGGCCATCCGGCATCTTCGGCGGCACGGCGCAAATGTTGTTCGGCAATATCCGCAAAAGCGGTACTTCCCAAGCTGTCGTCGGCAAAAGCGCGGAAATAAGCGGCCTGCTGCGGCTGGGTTAAAAACGTATAAGACACCGCATCGGGTCGTCTGAAATCCGCCTGCGGATTCAGCGCGGAGGTGGTCGCCGTACCGCAAACCCAGCTCACGCCCCATGCTCCGCGCGGACGAACGCCGCCAAATCGCGCACGCACATCATATGCTTGCGCACCATACGGTCGCCTTGCAGCCGCACTTGGAAATACTGTTGCAGCGCGACGCAGATTTGCAGCGCGTCGAGCGAATCCAAATCGATAGGGCTGCCGTCGCCGAACAACGGCGCATCGTCGGTAAAGTCTTCAGCGGCAACATCATCGGTCTTGTCGGCTTCTTGCAGAATCAGCTTTTTCAATTCCGCTTCCAGCGCGTGTTCTGCCAAGGTAAAGGTGTAGGACATTTTTTGCTTTCGTGTTTGGGGTGGGGATAGGTGTCGGCTTGTGGTTTCAGACGACCTGCCACACTCGTTTTTCAGACGACCTAAAACCGCACCTGCGTTTGCAACTGTCTGCGGTATACCAGCACGGCGGTGGTCAGGGTGGCGGCGGAGAAGGCGGACAGCAGGATGAGGTAGCGGCCGATTCCGTCCAGTCCGCTGCGGTTGAGCAGCAGCTCTTGAAAAGCCTTCAAGCCCCATGCCATCGGGGAAATCCAAGTAAGCTGCTGCATGGTTTCGGGCATGACGTGGGCGGGGACCATAATGCCGCCAATTGCCGCCATCAGGATGATGCCGCCGCCGCCGAGGACGACGGCGTGTTCGGTGGATTTGGCGCAGACGCTGATTAGAAGCGCGTAGCCGAGTGCGGCGGCGCTGACGGCGGCGGACAGCAGTGCGTAGGGAACAAGGCTGCCGTTGAGTATGAGGGCGGGCACGCCGATTTCGGGCAACAGGTAGCGGCCGAGCAACAGCATTCCGGCAAACTGAAGCTGGTTAATCAGGAAATAGGGGATGAGTTTGGCGGCAATCAGGCCGGACGCGGAGGCGCGGGCGAGGCGCAGGCGGGTGATGGTGTTGGTCTGGCGTTCCAGCGCCATGACGTTCGACAGCGGTATCATGATGAAAAACATACCGAAAATCAGCCATGCGGGTACGCTGTGCTGTACGGCGTTGGGTTTTTCAACCTTGCCGCTGCCTGCGCTCAGATAGTGTTCTTCCAGCATTTTTTTATCTAAAAAGGTTTGCACGGCGGCGAATTGCTCGTCGTTTTTTTCATCGACTTTTTTCTGGATGTCTTTTCGGATAGAGCGGGGCAGTTTTTTATTGTTGATTTTGATGCCGTCGTTGTTGTCGAAATAAGCGTCCAGCCGCGTTTGGGTGTAGTGCTGCTGCAAAACGCCTTTAACCGCCGCCAGCCATGAGGGCTCGGTATCGGGCGGTACATAGATTTGCAAGGCTTTGTTGTCGGCGATTTTGTCGGAGGCGGCGTTCGGGTTGTGCAGCACCAGTTGGAAACGTTTGTCGTGCAGGCCGTTTTGCGCGTCGGTCAGTTTTTCAGACGACATCAGCGTGACATGAATCTGCTCTTTTTCCAACGCGGCAGCCAGCGCGATATTGACGCTGTCGTCTGCCGCGCCGACCAGCGCGATGCGGCTGTCGGTGTGCGGGTCTTGGTCGCGGCTCAGCGCCAACGACATAATCAGCATGAAGGCGATGGGCATCACAAACAACACGGCCAAACCGTGCAGGTCGCGGCAGAGCAATTTGAGTTCTTTGAGGAGGGAGGAGGTCGTCATTGTGGATTTTGCTTATCTGTTGCCGGTTCGTCTTTGCGCAGGAAATCAAGGTAAAACGTTTCCAGCGAACCGTGTCCCTGCTGGAAGTAGCGGATTTGCGCGCCACTTTGTTGCAGGGCGGCGTAAACGGCGGCGGCATCGTGTGTTGTTTCCATCATGCCGTGGCTGTCCACTTGCTTGGCACCCAAAGCAACCAGCGTTTGAGGCGGCAGCGGCGGTTCGACGGTAAAGCGCACGACACCGGTTTGCGTGCTTAAAAGCTCGTCCAAACCGCCGTGATACACCAGTTTGCCATGTTGCAGCAGCGCGATTTTGCCGCAAAGCTGCTCGATTTCCGACAGATAGTGCGAGGTGTAAACCACCGTTACCCCCTGCCTTGTCAAATCCGCCACGCTGTCGAGGATAAAGCGGCGCGACTGCGGGTCGATGCCGACCGTGATTTCGTCGAGGAACACCAGTTGCGGCGTGTTAATCAGGCCGATGGCAAAATTCAGACGACGTTTAAGCCCGCCCGAAAGATGCTTCGCCGCCTTGTTTTTGTGGGCGGTCAGGTCGGTCTGTTCCAACAGCGCGTTCAGACGACCCTTGTCATGCACTTTATAAAGCGAGGCGAAAAACAGCAGGTTGTCCCACACCGAAAGCTGCGGATAAAACGCAAAATCCTGCGGCACCAAACCGATTTTCTGCCGCTCGCTGCGGCTCAACAGGTGCAACGGCTTACCGTCAAACAAAATTTCGCCCTGCCGTACTTCCTGCAAGCCTGCCAAAAGCGACATCAGCGTCGTTTTCCCCGCACCGTTGTGGCCGAGCAGCCCCAAACATTCGCCGTCGGCAATATCGAACGACACATTGTCCAGCGCGGCAGTTTCGGCTTTGGGATAACGGTGGGAGAGGGATTGGATTTGAATCATGGTTTCCAAATTGCCCTTTAATGAATATTTATAGTAATGCATCCCACAAATAACGGCGCTGGAATTTACCGTCCTTAAATACGAAACACATACCGAAAGAACCGGCATCATTATTCACCGAATTAAACAGATAAAGCGTCTTGTCGGTACGGCGGTAATAGGCTTCCCAGCCGTCGTACGCATTGCTGCCGCGTGCCGTAGCGGCAAAATCGGGCAAGAACAGCCCTTGCAGTTCGGCAGCGGGAACTGCTTGACCGTTTAGCGTGATCTGTTCTATGGCAAAGACGCTTTTTGGAATGGAGCCATCTGTGCCATAAAATGGTTTGCCCCGATAGAGAGGAGCGTTGTCACTATTTGAGGCTGTACCTGAAAAGTCGCTGCGTTTGGGATGGATACGGCGGGCGGCGATGTGTACCGTTTGACCGCCGCCGGACAAAGTCAACGTATCGTCGTGACCGAAGTGTTCGCGCAGGGTAACGAAGTTTTTGTCGGAGGCAGGAAATATCAGACGGCTGCGGTGGATAAAGCCGTAACCGCCGATTGCTGTCTGTTGCAACTTCGCGGTACAGAAATTCGGATTGTCTTTGCTGGCTTCGCCTACACATTCCAACGGCGTGCCGTTGGGAATTTTTGCCAAAACTTTGGCATTCAAATCGGGTCTTTTGCGCAAGTTGGTGTGTCCGTCGGCATCATGAACTAAGGCAAAGCCGTCCGGCGGCGCGGCATGGGTTAAGGCGGAACACAATAATAAGAGGGTGGCTAAATAACGCATTTTTATCATTTCTTTGAGTTTTCAGACGACCTTTTCGAGCGATATTTAAATCGCAGCACTCCATAAATAACGGCGCTGGAATTTACCGTCCTTAAA
>NZ_KV794971.1:66155-71960 GCF_001808875.1 Neisseria sp. HMSC064E01 | reverse complement strand
GAATTTACCGTCCTTAAATATAAAGCAGACATTGAAAGGAGCGCCGTCCGAACCTTGTCTGCCAAACAGATAAAGCGTTTTATCGCTGTCGCGGTAATAGGCTTCCCATTTTTCATACACATTGCTGTCGCGTGCGGTGGAGGCAAAATCGAGCGAGAAGAGTCCTTGCAGTTCGGCAGCGGGAACCGCTTGACCGTTTAGCGTGATCTGTTCTATTGCAAATACGCTTTTGGGAATGGAGTCGTCTGTGCCGTAGAATGGTTTGCCTTGATAGAGACGCGCCGTGAAGTTGTTTTTGTTGATACCCGAGAAGTCGCTGAGTTTTGGGTGGATGCGGCGGGCAACGATGTGTACCTTTTGTCCGCTACCGGACAAAGTCAGCGTATCGTCGCGACCGGATTGTTCACGCAGCCGGACGAAGCTTTTATCGGCGGCAGGAAATATCAGACGGCTGTAATGGATAAAGCCGGAATCGTTGGCGTTTGCCTGTTGTAGCTGAACAAAACAGAAGTCCGACCTGGTTTCACTGAGTTCTTCCACACATTCCAACGGCGTACCGTTGGGAATTTTTGCCAAGACTTTGGCATTCAAATCGGGTCTTTTGCGCAAGTTGGTGTGTCCGTCGGCATCATGCACCAAGGCAAAGCCGTTCGGCGGCGCGGCATGGGTTAGGGCGGAACACAATAATAGGAGAGCAGCTAAGTAACGCATTTTTATCTTTTCTTTTAGTTTTCAGACGACCTTTTCGAGCGATATTTATAGCGCAGCATTCCATAAATAGCGGCGCTGGAATTTACCGTCCTTAAATATAAAGCAGACATCGAAACTACCGGCGCCCGAGCCTTGTCTGCCAAATAGATAGAGCCTCTTATCGATGCTGCGGTAATAGGCTTCCCAGCGGTCGTACACCTGGCTATCGCGTGCGGTGGCGGCAAAATCGGGCGAGAACAGTCCTTGCAGTTCGGCAGCGGGAACCGCTTGGCCGTTTAGTGTGATCTGTTCTATTACAAATACGTTTTTGGGAATGGTGTTATCTGTGCCGTAGAACGGTTTGCCTTGATAGAGGCGAGCGGTATATTTGTTTTTGCTGATACCCGAGAAATCACTGCGTTTAGGGTGAATACGCCGAGCAACGATGTGTACTGTTTGTCCGTTGCCGGACAAAGTCAGTGTGTCGTCGCGACCGAAGTGTTCGCGCAGGCGGACGAAGCTTTTATCGGAGGCGGGAAATATCAGGCGGCTGTAATGGATGAAACCGTAGTCTTCTGCGGCAGGTTGTTGCAGCTGGGCAGTACAGAAACTCAGGCTGCCTTCACCGCCATCACCCAAACATTTCAACGGTGTGCCGTTGGGGATTTTTGCCAAGACTTTGGCATTCAAATCAGGGCTTTCGCGTAAGTTGGTGTGTCCGTCGGCATCATGAACCAAGGCAAAGCCGTCCGGCGGTGCGGCGTGGGTTAAGGCGGAACACAATAATAAGAGTGTGGCTAAGTAACGCATTTTTATCTTTTCTTTGAGTTTTCAGACGACCTGATTTTAAAACGGTGCGCAGCGGATTGAGTTATGCCGCATGATTCCCCATTATTTCAACAATCCCCGCCACAAGGCTTCTTCATCATCCGCAATCTTGCGCAAAAATGCGGCGATTTCGCGGCAGCCGTTTTCAGCCGGCTTTTTGCACTGCTTCACGCACATCGCTGCAAACTGCCGCCATTGGTCGCCGATGGCGGTCATTTGTTCTGAGGCCGTCTGAAACGCGGGGTTGTCGCAGATACGGGCGGCCTGTTCGAGGAAATAGGCGTAGATATAGCGGAAACCTGCGCCGCCGGTGCCGATTTCTTCCTGCATCCGCACGAGATGGCCGAGGAACAGCTTTTGGTATTTTGCATTTCGTTTAGTGGGCAGGGCTTCGATGTTTTTTGCCAACGTGCGGATGCCTTTTACGCCGGCGAAAAAAACGGGCGGGAGCATTTGTTTGGCGTTTTTGCGTATGGCTTTGCGGATGATGGCGGGCAAGTCTGCCTTAATTTTTTCAGACGACCTGTCGTTTTCCAGCGTGTACATCATGCCTTTTGCCGCCAGCACGCCTTTGGCGAAGCGCGCCCGCTGCAAATCTTCGGCGGCGCAGCGCTGCACGGTTTCAAACACGGGGTCGCTGATCAGGTAGTCGCCACCGTCTTTGCCGTACACCAAGAGATTGTGTGCGTTGAAATGGAAACGCATTTGCGGCGGGAAATACGGCAGCCAGAATACGGAGGTCTGCAACCCCGCCAGTTTGCCCGATGAGAGCGCGGCATCCAGCGCGTCCTGTCCCTTTTGGGCATTGGAAAATTTGCGGGCGGACAATTTCAGCCCCAATGCCTTGCAGGTGTTTTTGATGATGCCGCGCGGTGCGATGCGGTAGGAAACCAGTGGCATGCCGCCCAACTTGACGACAGGCAGCCAGACAAAGGTTAGTGCGTGGGCAATGCCGAAGATCATGGCTTCGTCTAAGTCGTGGCCGTGGTATTTGAGCAGTGTGGACATTACGCCGCTTTCGCAGTGGGCGGTATGCTGGTGTGGGAATTCGGTCATGGGGGTATCAATCAGATATCTGTTTAGAAGTATTTTTATAATTAGGCGGCTGTGTTTCAAACACAGATGAGGTCGTCTGAAAAACAAATCAGGGCAGGTTGCCGCCGTCAGTAAGGGCCGGTTCGCCTTAATCCGCGTCCGTCCGCTTCAATTCGTCTATGCTGATTTGCAGCGCGTCGGCGTATTTTTGCAGGGTTTTGTCTGGCAGCTTGGCGAAGATTTCGGGACGCAGGTGGCGGCGGAGCTGCCATTTCCATATGCCCGCGGCCATTGCCAAGCCGGCTTCGTCGTGGCGGAAGCGGAACATATGGTAATACAGCGGCGAATATTCGCCCCGTGCCACCGCTTCGCGGGCGGCGCGGGTTTGTTCGTCGAGTTCGGCGACCGCCATTTCGGTGGCGTAGGCTTCGTCCTGCCAGCCGCTGCTGGTACCGGCTTCGTAACGCCCGTCGCGCGTGCCGTAAATGACTTTCAGATGTCCGTGGTAGCTTTTGCTGTCATCTTGCGGGATGTCTTTGATTTCCATAGTTTCAGACGACCTTTTTCAGTTTGCTATACCGCTTCCAAAAGCATAAAGCAAGTTGAGAAACGCCCGCTTTCGGGAACGTAGCACAAAACTTTTTGACCGCGCTCCAGTGGGAAAGTGCGCATAAATTCTTCAAGGATGATGTAAATCGATGCCGAGCCGGTGTTGCCTTTGGTGTAGAGGTTGGTAAACCATTTTTCCTGCGGGATTTCAAAGCCGATGTTTTTCAGGCCGTCTGAAAGGCGGTCGCGGAAAAAGCCGGAAGAGTAGTGGGGCAGGAACCAGTCGATTTCGTCGGCGCGGATGCCGTGTTTGGCGGCGATTTGCGCGAGCGGTTTTTCCACTGTGTAGCGGACGATGTTTTCGTTCAATAGTTTTACGTCCTGCTTGACCGCCATCAGGCTGTGGCGGCGGCTGTATTCGGGGTCGGCGTGTTTCCAGCTTTCGAATACGCCGTCGCGGAATTCTGCGCCGGCATACATACAGGGCGGCATTTCGTTGGCGTAGGAGAGCAGCTCTATCCAGTGGATTTTCAGGCTGAGGCCGTCTGAATTGGGGCGGTCGGACAAGTATGCCGCGCCCGCGCCATCCGACAGCATCCAGCGCAAGAAGTCTTTTTCAAAACCGATTTCGGGGGTGGCGTTTTCCAGCTTTTTATGGTCGGTTTCCTGTTGGAACACTTCGCCGCGCATCACCGCCGAAGCGTTTTCCGACGCAGCGGCGACGGCGTGGGCGTGTTCGCCGGTGCGTACGGCGTTGTAGGCGTGTTTCATCGCCGCCATACCTGCCGCGCACACGCCCGCCATGCTCAATACTTCGCAGGAGGGCATATCTAAAAGGCCGTGTACCATCACGCCGTGTCCGGGCATGGTTTGGTCGGGGTAGGATGTGGAGCAGGACAGGCTGGTGATGTCTTCAGGCTTGATGCCTTGTGCGAACAGCCGGCGGACTGCTTCGGCGGCAAGTTCGGCATTGGTATGCGTGGCGCGGCGGCTGTCGGGGTCTATGGCGTAGTGCCGCGTTTGGATGCCGTTGGAACGCAAAATCATGCGTCGCACGCGCGAAGGCAGCTCGCCCGCCATGCCGAGAACGGCTTCCATCTCGTCATTGCCGACGGGCGCGTTGGGCAGGAAGGCGGCGGTACGGTTGAGGTAAACGTTTTTGAGTGTGTTATTTGGAATCATGGTTTTGGGTTGTATGGCGAAACAAAATAGAAATATCAGGGTGTTGCCTTGCCTTTTCTTTATTTTGTCTCACTATGGTAAGTGGTCAGCCGATAAACCGCGCCGCGTAATCGCAACTTGCGGTGAGCGGGATATCGTGTGCTTCGGCATATGCCGTTAACGCATCCACCAGCATTCGGGCAATGCCCTGATTGCGGAAATTGGGCGAAACTTCAGTGTGGTCCACGTCCCAGCTTCCGTTGTGTTCGGTGTAGCTGATGTAGCCCGCTTCTAAGCCGTTGATGTCGATTTGGAAGCGGCGGCGTTCGGGGTAATGGATGACTTCGGGCATGGTGCGCTTTCTGTATTCGGGGTCGTCTGAAACGGTCAGAATGTGTGACGACAACTGTAATCCGATTTATCCGCCGGAGGGCTGGCTGTAATACTCTGCCAGTTTTTTCAGACGACCTTTGAGCAGCGGATGCAGCAGTTTTTTCACCAATACGCTCACCGGTACCAACACCAGAATCATCGCCAGCAGAAACAGGATATAAAAACACAGCAGGGCGCGGCGTAGCAGGGGGGACACACGTCCGGCGACCATCAGCAGCTTGCCCCACAGGAAAAAGCTGCGTCCGGCGGCTTTTTCGCTGAAAATCAGTTTTTCGTTTACCTTGGCTGCGCCCATGTTTTGAAACAGGGTTTCGTCCAAGGTTTTGTTTTGCAACAGGGTATCCCGCATTTTTGCACCAAAGCGCGCCGCATCGGCCAGCTCTCCGTCTGCGATGCCGGCGGAGGGCAGGGCGCGGAAGTATTGTTTGTCGCCCGACAGCAGCCATGCGGGGGTGGTGATGAAGCTGGCGGCGCTGTTGCATGCGTCGATTTTGACGATGTTGCCGATGAGTTTCGCGCCGTTTTGTGCCAAAAGCGACTTCATTTTTTCCTGTGCGCCCAACCACATATTGCGGCAGCCGATAAGCGTTACCACGGGTTTGCCGTTGAGCAGGCGGCGGGTTTCTTCCCGTTGCAGGAAGGCGGTAATCGGCTGGGCGGGCGAGAGAAACCAGACGGTATAGGCGATAACCACAGCGTCGTAATCGTCGGCGGGAATGGCGGGCGGCAGAATCGGCGCAGGTTTCAGGTGGACGGTTTCGGGAAAGGTGTTGAAAAACCGCCAAAACGACCACGGAAACGGATACGGCTCTTGCGGCTCAAGGTTTACGCAATCCACATGGACACCGCCCTGCTGCAAAGGTTCGGCGAAATTTTGCGCCAATTTTGCCAATTGTCCGGTCTGCGAGTAATACACCAGCAGCACTTTTTTCACGTCGCTTCCCATTATCTATTAACAAAAATTATTTGATGACTGGTCATTATAGCTTTTTTGTAAAATTATTTAAAGAACAATAGGGTGGGATAAAGGGAGGTCGTCTGAAAAGGGCGGGCGGCGTGAAAGTTGAGGTAAATGGCATACCCTGAAATCACTGGGTTTAGGGCAAAAATATGTGCCTAATATAGTGGATTAACTTTAAATCAGGACAA
>NZ_KV794971.1:57370-66055 GCF_001808875.1 Neisseria sp. HMSC064E01 | reverse complement strand
ACGCCGTACTGGTTTAAAGTTAATCCACCATAAAATGCGAACCTGCGGCTTACCCCCCTTGCTTAGCCGCTCATGCGGAGAGGAAGAAAGCGGGCGGCAAGCCGACAGGCAGGTTCTTCAAAAGCCGACAGGATGACTTTGCGGGTCTGTTGGATGGTTTGTTTACAGGGCTTTTTTTGCAAAGTCGTCTAACGGTTTGCCGGTTTGCACTTCTCTAAACTGCATCACAGTTTTGTCGCCTTGCTTTTCGTCCAACTCAATTTTGCGCACTACGCTGTCGCCGCTGATAATGATGTGGTTGAAAATTTGGCGGGTAACGGCGGTTTTCGGCGTCAAATTCAGCGTCCATTGTTTTTCACTGCCAGAGAGGGCGAGGTTGAATTGTTTTTCCAAACCTTGCGTGTTGCCGCCAAGCAGGTCGAGGAAGAGTTTGATTTGCTGGGTTTGTCCGACTTTGCCTTGATTGGGGTTGGTCCATGCGCTGCCGTTCCACTGCATGATGCCGTCCGAGCGAACGCGCAGGGTGGTTTCAAACGGTTTTTGCATTTGCCACAACAAGCCTTTTTTCGGGACGAGAACGAATTTCCCGCCTGTAACCATCGGTTTGCTCAGGGATTTCAATTGACGCTGCTGGGTAAACGCGCCCTGTACGTTGGACGGTTTTTGAAGGGTTTGGGCGAGTTCGGCGGTGGAGAACGCCCACAAGGCAGGGCTGGCAAGGGTCAGAAAGAGGGCGGTAAGTGTTTTTTTCATGTTGTTCCTTTTCAGGTTTGTTTTTCAGACGACCTTAAGGGTCGGGGTCGTCTGAAAACGTAAAGTGTCAGGCAGGGGTAAAGGTCGGATGGGTTTGCACGGCATCCAACCAGCTTTGCGGAGTCTGAAACTGCATTAGACCGTCTGCCAGCGAAACGGCGGCTTGTGTGGTCGAAGCGCGGTTGAGCTTTTCGTTGGTTTGCGCATCATAAATTGTATAGTCGATGCGCAGGCAGCTTTCGATTTCGACGATGTCCATATCGACACGGATTTTTTGACCGAAGCGGGCGGGGCGGATGTATTTGAGGTTCATCTGCACAATCGGCCAGCTGTATCCCTGCCGTGCCATTTCATTGTAGTCGTAGCCGATGGTGGACAAGAAGGCGCAGCGGGCGGTTTCGAGGTATTTCACATAGTTGCCGTGCCAGACGATGTGCATCGAGTCCACATCGAAAAACGGGACTTCGATTTCAAAGCTGTGGCGGCAGTAGATGTGTTTTTTCATGAGTTTCCTTGTGTGACGGGCGCAAGCGACATAGATTATATAGTGGATTAGTCGTCTAACGGTAAGGCGTCGTGTTGCGCGGATGTAATGTGGCACGCTGTCTAAAGCGCGTTTTATTTTACTACACTATGACGGTATTGTTAGGCAGTTTGGCATTTGCTTTAAGGCGGGAACGTATTGGGTATGGTTTATAGTGGATTAAATTTAAACCAGTACGGCGTTGCCTCGCCTTAAGCTCAAAGAGAACGATTCTCTAAGGTGCTGAAGCACCCAAGTGAATGGTTCCGTACTATCTGGATTTTGGGGAATTTTGCAAAGGTCTCTATCTGTACTATCTGCGGCTTCGTCGGCTTGTCCTGATTTAAATTTAATCCACTATATTTGCAAAAAGGTCGTCTGAAACTTTTCAGACGACCTTTGATGTTTATAAACAGATTTATTGGGTACTGACAATCCGGTTGATCTGCCATTCAAGAAACGGCGTATATGCCGAGGCGCGGCGGATAATGGCTTGGTCTTCGTTATCCGGCGTGCTTGGGTGGCTTTCGGCGGTTTGGATGTTTTGGTTGTCCCATTTGTGGAATGCTTTGCTGTGTTGGTGATAGAAACCGCGTTCGGTGATGATGACTTCGGGGTTGTAGCCGTAGCTGCACCATGCGGAATCGGGTTGCGGGGCGGTGAGGTTGCAACCGGTTTGGTAGTAGCGCGCCTCGGACAAGCTTAAGTTGTAGAGGGTCGGCAGGATATCTTTGTGCGAACCTGCGCGTTCGGGATGGTATTCGGCGCTGCCGCGGTAGGCTTGCGGAACGTACAGATAGAAGGGGACGCTGTGGCCGAGTGCGACATCGGCGGATTCGGGATAACCGATGGCGCGCATATTGTGGTCGCCGGTGGCGGCGATAATGGTGTCGGGCGCGATGGTTTTCACTTTGCCGATAAATCGTCCGAGTTGGTCGTTGCTGTATCGGAAGGTGTTGAAAATTTCATTCAACTCTTTGCCTGAGGCGAGGTTGGCAAGGCGTTTTTGCTCTTGTCCGTCCAAACGGAAGTTTTTCGCCTGATGCGGCGCGGGCAGGCGGTAGGGCGGATGGTTGGTCACGGACATCATCATGATGAATACGGGCGTGCCGCTTTTTTCGGCGCGCGCGAGTTCTTCTTCGGCGTAACGGAACATGAATTCGTCGGGTACGCCCCATGTGTCGGATTTTGCTTCGGGATAGTGGGTTTTGAGGGTGTTTTCATCAATGATTTCATTGACGCCCAAGTGACGCAGGAAGGTGTCGAAATCGCGCCAGCCGCCGTTGCCTGCCGTAATATAGACGACGCGGTAGCCGGCTTCGAGATAGGGTTTGAACATATTGCCGGGGAAGGTTTTGTTTTTGGCAAGGGATTGGCTGAGGTTGAGGCGCGGGCTGCGGACGAAGAAGCGGTGCAGGGTGTCGCTGGTGCCGTCTCCCTCGGAAACGAATTTGCGGTACACCCAGTCTTGCTGCCAGTGTTTGCCCAGTTCGCCCAAGAGGTCCCGTTCGGGATTGTCCATGTTCAAGAGATGCGCGCTCATGCTTTCCATGACGGTGAGAACGACGTTGGGACGGTGTTTTTTGACGGCGGCGTTTGCAGCGGTTTGGGCAAAGAGCTGCGTCAAGTCGGCGTCGGTTTTTTTATCGAGCAGAGTACTGATGAGCCGGCTGCCGTCTTCGTCGGAGACGGGATGGAAATTATTGCTGTTGCGGTATTCGTTGACTGCCCAGCTTAGGGAGGTTAGGGCATTGGGAACGAGTTTGTTGATTTGCGGTGCGGCGGAAATCTGCATGGCGGTCTGACGCAGGGGGAATTTGCCGAACGAGCCGCGTATGCCTGCGGCAAGCGCGAGGACGGGTAAGAGGACGGCGGCAATCCAAGCGGTTTTTCCCCATGAGGTCGTCTGAAAGCGGGTGCTGCGGCGGATGAGGCTGAAAATTTTACTAAAAACGAAAGCTGCGGCAATCAAAGCTGCCAGACAGGAAATAACGGGATAGTCCGACCAGACGGTTTTCAGGACGGCGCTGGTGTCTTCTTCCGCCAGCCCGAAGATGAAGACGTCAAATTGACGGTCGTACACACTGAAATAGAACCAGTTGCCCAGTGCGGCGGCAAAGGCAGTCAGGGAGAGGACGGTTGCGACGGTAGGCAGGAGGCGGAGAGTAAAGGCGGCAGTTTTCTGCGTAGCCAGTCCGAACAGCCCGATCAGGAAAGTGAAGGCGGCGGCAACGGAGGCGATTTTGATGTCGAACAGCAGCCCTTTGACAAACAAAGCCGCCAAATCGCCCGCATAACGGCTGCGGATGTCGTCTGAAACAAAATGGTGCAGCATGAAGAAACGTTCAGCGGAAAAAACGGCGACGATAGATACCCATAAAATCAGGCAGGTGAGGAGGGTTTTCCGGTAGGCGGCAAGGCGGGTAATCATGATTAGTGGGTAAGACGGGTTGGATGTATAGTTATATCAAATTGGGTAAGGCGTGATTTTATGGTTTGGCGGTGCGGCTTTCAAGATATGGCGAAAGATTATTCGGAATGAAGGTGGAGACGATGCTTTATCCAACATTTCTACGCTACTTCCATTTGCGCAGAAAGGGTTGCGCCGCTGTATGGGTATTTAGATTTTTCGTTAAGCCGATTTTGGCAGTTTTGAATGAAAAAGGTCGTCTGAAAACCTTATTTCTCGTTTTCAGACGACCTTTGAAGCGATGGTTAATATTTACAACACTGATTTTACAGTATCGACAACATTGTCCACGGTAAAGCCGAATTCTTTGAACAGCAGATCGGCAGGGGCGGATTCGCCGAAGCGGTTGATGCCGACGACTGCGCCGTTCAGTCCGACGTATTTGTACCAGCCGTCGGCGTGTCCGGCTTCTACGGCGATACGCGGCAGGCCTTCGGGCAGGACTGCGGCTTTATAGGCGGCGTCTTGGCGGTCGAATACGTTTGTGGACGGCATGGAAACGACGCGGACGGCGATGTTTTGCGCGGCGAGGGCTTTTTGCGCTTCCAAGGCCAGCTCGACTTCTGAGCCGGTGGCAATGATGACGGCTTGGGCGTTGCCTTGGGCTTCGCCGATGACGTAGCCGCCGCGTTTGATGTCGTTCAGTTGTTGTTCGTTGCGTGCTTGGAATTTCAGGTTTTGGCGGCTGAAAATCAGGCAGGACGGGTGGTCTTCGGCTTTTGTGGCTTCCGCCCATGCTACCAAGGATTCGGCGGTGTCGCACGGACGCCATACGTCCATGTTCGGAATCAGGCGCAGGGTGGCGGTTTGCTCGATGGGTTGGTGGGTCGGGCCGTCTTCGCCGAGACCGATGGAATCGTGGGTGAACACGAAGACGGGGTTGATTTTCATCAGTGCCGCCATGCGTAAGGCGTTGCGTTCGTATTCGCTGAACATCAGGAAGGTCGCACCGAACGGTTTGACGCCGCCATGCAGGGCAAGGCCGTTCATGATGGCGCCCATGCCGAACTCGCGCACGCCGTAGTGGATGTAGTTGCCGCCTTTGTCGCGGGTAACGGAGACGCTGTTTGACCAGTCGGTCAGGTTGGATGGAGTCAGGTCGGCAGAACCGCCCACCAGTTCGGGCAGCGCTTTGGCGAGGATTTCGATACTGTTTTGGCTGGCTTTGCGGGTGGCGATGGTTTCGGCTTTGGCGCACACTTCTTTCAATGCGGCTTGAACGTATGCATCGAAATTGTCCGGCAGTTTTTTATCCATGCGGCGCACGAATTCTGCGGCTTCGGCAGGATATTTGGCTTGGTATTGCGCGAACAGTTCGTTCCAGTCGGCTTCCAGTTTCGCGCCTTGTTCTTTCGCGCTCCATGCGTCGTAAATTTCTTGCGGGATTTCAAAGGCGGGGTAAGTCCAGCCCAAATGTTTGCGCGTGGCTTCGATTTCGTCCGCGCCCAAAGGTGCGCCGTGGGTTTTGTGGCTGCCTTCTTTGTTGGCGCTGCCTTTCCCGATTAAGGTTTTGCAGCAGATGATGGACGGTTTGCCGGTTTCGGCGCGGGCGGCTTCGATGGCGGCTTGAATGGCGGCGGTGTCGTGGCCGTTTACGTTGGGAACAACGTGCCAGCCGTAGCTTTCAAAGCGTTGCGGGATGTTTTCGGTAAACCAGCCGTCTACTTTGCCGTCGATGGAAATATTGTTGTCATCATATAAAACAATCAGTTTGCCCAAGCCCAAAGTGCCGGCGAGCGAACAGGCTTCGTGCGATACGCCTTCCATCAGGCAGCCATCGCCCATGAAGACGTAGGTGTAGTGATCGACGATGTTCAAACCGTCTTTATTAAATTCGGCGGCAAGGATTTTTTCCGCCAATGCCATACCCACCGCGTTGACAATACCTTGTCCCAACGGGCCGGTCGTGGTTTCCACGCCGTCGGTGTAGCCGTATTCGGGGTGGCCGGGGGTTTTGCTGTGCAGTTGGCGGAAGTTTTTCAGGTCTTCAATGCTCAGGTTGTAGCCGGTCAGGTGCAGCAGGCTGTACAACAGCATGGACGCGTGGCCGTTGGAGAGGATGAAGCGGTCGCGGTTGTAGAATTTGGGGTTGGCAGGGTTGTGACGCAGGAATTTCGTCCACAATACTTCCGCCATTTCCGCCATACCCATGGGCGCGCCGGGGTGGCCGGAATTTGCTTTTTGAACGGCATCGGCCGAGAGGAAACGGATTGCGTTTGCCAGTTGAGACATTTTGTACCTTCCTTGCTGTATTGGTTTGAAACGGTAACGGTAAAGAAAATTCCGTTGATTATCGCCCGATTCGGTCAGGCTTTCAAGGATATGGGCGGCTTTCAGACGACCTTTCCGTCTATCAGAAGGACAACTTCAAACCGGTACGGCATCGGTTTCGCGTTATCCTGTTTTAAAAATTGTCCGCATAAGGGGTCGTCTGAAACAGGCAAAGCAGATGAGATTAACTGTTATTCCGTTTTGAAACAGTAGTTTATAAATTTTTATCAGAGATATAGCGATTCGCTATAAGCATAGCGTCATCGGTTATATGCAACTGCTTGAATATCGCCGATTTCAGACTTGGGCAACGGAAAAATCAAAACGGGTGGCATATAAAAGCCAAGTAGGGCTTTTTGCTTTGGTCAAGCTCAAATGATATGATTCCGACGCATATAAAAGGTCGTCTGAAAAACCAATCAAACCAGTAATCAGAATAAAAGACCTGCGCGCAAACACACGAAGGAACACTGAAAAATGTCAACAGAAAACCAAGCCGAAAACGCTGTGTCAGAAGAAAAAAACGCTGCTCCGAAAGAGCAGTCCGAGAAACCGGCAAAAACCGCTCCGCCCAAACCCTCAAAACCCAAATCCAGCGTCATCCAAATCCATCCCGAAGGCGAACGCATCCATCCGAAAAAAGCGGAAGGGCGGTTCGCCAAATTGCGTATTGCCGCCGTATTGGCGACGCAGTTTGTGTTTTATGTGATTCCGTGGTTCAACTGGAGCGGTCGTCAGGCGGTGCTTTTCAATATTCCGGACCGACATTTCTTCATTTTCGGACTGTCGCTGGGTATGGGCGACTTGATTTACCTTGCTCTGTTGCTGATGATTTGCGCTTTCGGACTGTTTTGGTGGACGACGATTGCCGGACGTTTGTGGTGCGGTTATTCCTGCCCGCAGACTGTTTACACCGAAATCATGTTGTGGATCGACAACTTGGTCGAAGGCGACCGCAACAAACGCCTGAAGCTGGAAAAATCGCCGTGGAATTTCACTAAAATCCGCATTAAAGCAACTAAAGCCCTTCTGATTTTCCTTGTCTGCGCGTGGACAGGCATTACCTTTGCGGGCTGGTTTGTCCCGATCCGCCAGTTCGTTCCCGACTTGTTTGCCGGAGCAGCAGGCGGCGGCGCGATGTTTGCCGCAGCGTTTTACGGCTTCATGACCTTCTTCTTTGCCCACGTTATGCGCGAGAAAGTGTGCCTGCATATGTGTCCATATGCACGCTTCCAAAGCGCGATGTTCGACAAAGACACGCTGATTATTTCTTACGATACAGAACGCGGCGAACCGCGCGGCGCACGCAAGAAAACTGCTAATAAGGAAGACAGCGGATTGGGCGATTGCATCAACTGCACCATGTGCGTACAGGTCTGTCCCGTCGGTATCGATATCCGCGACGGTCTGCAATACCAATGTATCGGCTGTGCGGCGTGTATTGATGCCTGCGACGAAATTATGGACAAAATGGGTTATCCGCGCGGCCTGATACGCTATACGACCGAAGGTGCGTTGGAACACGAATATCCTGAAAGCGACATCAAAAAACGCTTGAAACGTCCGCGTGTGGCGGGATACGGCGCAGTTTTGCTGGTGGTCATCATCGCTTTCTTGGTCGGACTTTCCACCCGTAAAATGGTCGAAGTCGATATTTTGAAAGACCGCGGCGTGATGGTGCGCGAAAACAGCAAAGGTTGGCTGGAAAACGCATACAACCTGCGCATTATCAACAATAGCGAAAACGAACAAGTCATGACTGCGACAGTCAAAGGCTTTGAAGAAATTGCCCTGACCGGACTGCCGGAAGGCGGCGTGAAAATCGCACCGCGCCAAACGTTGACCATCCCTGTCCAAGTTTCCACCATTCCCGAATACGCCGACAAGGGCAGCCATCCGATTGAGTTTACCTTCACTTATCGCGAAACCGGCAAAGCAGATGGCAAACCCACTATCTTGGAAGAAGAAGCAACCTTTATCGGAGAATAAAACGTGTCCGAGCAAAAACAAGTCAAACCTTGGTACAAACACATTTGGCCGTGGGTGTTGATGGCGGGGCCTATTTTCGTCGTGATTGCCAGTGTCGCCATGTTCTTCGTCGCCAAAGAACATGCAACCGATTTGGTAACGGACGACTATTACAAAGACGGCAAACACATCGACATCCAGCTTCACCGCGATGAAGAGGCAGTGAAGCGGCATATGCAGGTGCAAGTGCTGATCAGTCCGGATAAGGATGCGGCCAAAGTGTTTGTCAGCGGGGAATTCGATCCCAAGCAGCCTTTGAATCTCCTTTTGATGCACCCGACTAAAAAATCGGAAGACCAAACTGTCAAACTGCGTGCCGTCAGCGCGGAAATCCAAAACGGCCGTATGGAGTATGAAGCGACTTTCAAACCCCTGCCGCCGACCAACCACTGGTATCTGCGTGTGGAAGATACCTCGGGTGTTTGGCGGGTGGAGGATAAATGGATAGTCAGTCAAGGCAATGCAATCAATCTGACCCCTATGAACAAATTGTTTGAGAACGCCAATCAGAAGCCGAAAGATTCAGGACAATAGTTTGACAGGCTCAAAAGGTCGTCTGAAAAATTTCAGACGACCTTCATGCTGTAAGGTTTGTGATGATGTTGGCGCAAATATAGTGGATTAAATTTAAACCAGTACG
>NZ_KV794971.1:43220-57270 GCF_001808875.1 Neisseria sp. HMSC064E01 | reverse complement strand
GTCCTGATTTAAATTTAATCCACTATAAAGCGGGTAGGGGATATGGCAGTATCGGTTGTAAACGTAGCTGAATGACTGTTAAGGTAGAACAATCGTTTTCAGACGACCTTGGTCGTCATGAAAGGAACAAGGACAAGATATGAGCAAACGCTGGCGCAGGCTGACGGACAATGAAATCAAAATGGCAAAGCTGATTTTTGCCGACAGCATTGATTATGCCCGCGTCAAAATCTATCGCGGCATTCCTTGTCTGCCAACCATGCAGGTTGCTGTTTCGCCCAATGGAAACATCTATTTCCCGCGTAATAACTGCCCTGACGACTTCGCCCTTGCTTCTGCTTCCTATCAAATATGGATGATTCATGAATTGACCCATGTTTGGCAGTATCAGCAAGGATTTAAAACCTGGTTGGGCGGATTGTTTTTGTTCGTCAGCGGAGGCTACCGTCGCCGTCGTGCCTATCTCTATCCCAATCTGTCCGATATTTGTCATTTCAGTATGCTGAATATGGAGCAGCAGGCGGATTTATTGGCGCATTATTACGCGTCGTGTTATCTAAAAGGCAACATATACAACGCCCAAAATCAAACCTTTCAAAAGATTTTAAAGTCGTTTATCGACGACCCGTGCCAAAAAGAATGGCTGCCTCAATGCAGGTTTTATCGAAAAAACAAACGGACTTGAAGGCTTTTGCTGTCTGAAAGATGGTTAAAACATATGCTTTCAGACAGACAAGTCCGTTATAATAGGCAAATTAACTATCATAACCACATCAAAGGTAAATCATGCCTTGGAACATACCGATTTTTCTGACTTGGATGCGTGTTTTGCTGATTCCGGTCTTTACTTTGCTGTTTTTCCTGCCAAAAGGGTGGATTGCACCGGAAACCGTCAATTGGACTGCCGCTATCATTTTCGCACTCGCAGCCGTAACCGATTGGTTTGACGGATTTTTAGCAAGGCTTTGGAAGCAAACCTCCGATTTCGGCGCCTTCCTCGATCCCGTTGCGGATAAATTAATGGTAGCGACCGCATTATTGCTGCTGGTCAGCCTTGGTCGTACTTATGTTATTTTCGCCATCATCATCATCGGCAGGGAAATCACCATTTCTGCCTTGAGGGAATGGATGGCGCAAATGGGCAGACGCAGCAGCGTTGCCGTTGCCACCATCGGCAAATTTAAAACCGCCGCGCAAATGGTTGCCATATTTTTATTGCTCTTAGCCTCCAATCAATTTGACAATATTTTTTACCAGACAGGTAACATATTGATGTTTATCGCATCTGTATTAACCCTCTGGTCAATGTTCTATTATCTGAAAATGGCGTGGCAGGAAATCAAATAAAAAATAAAACAAACCTCTTGACGACAAGTTTCAAATCCATAATAATTGCGTCTTCTTCGGAAACAGCTGCAAAAACAGATATTCGGCGGGAATAGCTCAGTTGGTAGAGCGCAACCTTGCCAAGGTTGAGGTCGCGAGTTCGAGACTCGTTTCCCGCTCCAAACGAATCCTGTCTTAAGTTGCTATAAAGTTTCTCCGATGCGGGAATAGCTCAGTTGGTAGAGCGCAACCTTGCCAAGGTTGAGGTCGCGAGTTCGAGACTCGTTTCCCGCTCCACAGTTTAATTTCAGATGTGTCCCATGCGGGAATAGCTCAGTTGGTAGAGCGCAACCTTGCCAAGGTTGAGGTCGCGAGTTCGAGACTCGTTTCCCGCTCCAGTTTGAACACTACCTAGTAGTTTGTTTGGCGAGATAGCAAAGTGGTTATGCAGCGGATTGCAAATCCGTCTACGCCGGTTCGATTCCGACTCTCGCCTCCACTCATTTTATGGCGGGGTGGCAGAGTGTTTATGCTATAAGGGGTGCAACCCTTATATAGGCCGGTTCAAATCCGCGCCCCCGCCTCCAAATTTCAATATAAAACAGTCTACGCCCGGGTGGTGAAATAGGTAGACACAACGGACTTAAAATCCGTCGGCCCTAAACCGGCCGTGCCGGTTCGATTCCGGCTCCGGGCACCAATAAGTCTATGAATTTATTGAATAATCTAAGACTCTAAATTGCCAAAAGACAGCTTATAATTCAGGTTGTCTTTTTACTTTGTGCCTTATTTGTGTCCAACTCGTGACCTTTGCAAAATGTAATTGCATGAAATCAAATGCCCGACGAAAAGCCCTGAAAACCGGACAAGTTTTCAGGGCTTAATTTTGTATTCTACACTCGTTTACACGCTAAGAGCTTGAAAAATAAAATGTAGTCTTAAGTAATAACAGTTCTCATTGATGTAAGTCAAAAAAGCATCGGGTATACGTTCACATCTCTGTCAATCGTTACACTTCATAGAGCTAAAGTGCTATTCTGCAAAGGTAAATTTTTTACTACCTATAAATTCTATCTGACAAATTAGGAGCTTGATATGTCAACCGATGTACAACAACGCCCTGCTGCTTGGGAAGGTTTTGTCGGCGGTAATTGGGAAACCAATGTCGACGTGCGCGATTTTATTCAGAAAAACTACACGCCTTATGAAGGCGATGCGTCTTTCCTCGCGCCTGCAACCGAGGCGACAACCAAACTGTGGGCGGACGTGATGGAAGGCATCAAAGTCGAAAACCGCACGCACGAACCTTACAAAATCGACGCTCAAGTCGTGTCCGGCATTACCAGCCATGCACCGGGCTATATCGATAAAGATTTGGAAACCATCGTCGGTCTGCAAACAGACGAGCCTCTGAAACGTTCCATTATGCCGTTTGGCGGTTTGAAAATGGTGCAGGACGCGTGCAAAGTGTACAACGTCGAGTTGAACCCTGAAGTCAGCGAAATTTTCACCAAATACCGCAAAACCCACAACCAAGGCGTGTTTGATGTTTATACGCCCGACATCCGCCGTTGCCGCAAATCCGGTGTGATCACCGGCTTGCCGGACGCTTACGGTCGTGGTCGTATCATCGGTGACTACCGTCGTGTGGCATTGTACGGTATCGACTTCTTGATGAAAGACAAATTCAACCAATTCAATTCACTGCAAGCCGATTTGGAAAATGGTGTGGATTTGGAAGAAGTTATCCGCCGCCGCGAAGAAATCAACGACCAATACAAAGCTTTGGGTCAAATGAGGGAAATGGCTGCTTCTTACGGCTACGACATTTCCGGCCCTGCGAAAAATGCGCAAGAAGCCATCCAATGGACTTACTTCGCTTACCTTGCAGCCGTTAAATCGCAAAACGGCGCTGCCATGTCCTTCGGTCGCGTGTCTTCGTTCTTGGACATCTACATCGAGCGCGACCTGAAAAACGGCGTGATTACCGAAACCCAAGCGCAAGAGTTTATCGACCATTTGGTGATGAAACTGCGTATGGTTCGTTTCCTGCGTACGCCCGAATACGACCAACTTTTCTCCGGCGACCCGATTTGGGCAACCGAATCTATCGGCGGTATGGGCTTGGACGGTCGCACGCTGGTAACGCGTACTAACTTCCGCGTCCTGCACACCTTGTACAACATGGGTCCGTCTCCCGAACCGAACATCACCGTGTTGTGGTCCGAACAACTGCCGCAAGGCTTTAAAGAGTTTTGCGCCAAAGTATCCATCGATACTTCATCCATCCAATATGAAAACGACGATTTGATGCGTCCGGACTTCGAGAGCGACGACTATGCCATTGCCTGCTGCGTCAGCCCGATGGTTGTCGGCAAACAAATGCAGTTCTTTGGCGCACGCGCCAACTTGGCGAAAACCCTGCTGTACGCAATCAACGGCGGCGTGGACGAGAAATCCAAAGACCAGGTCGGCCCGAAAACCGAACCGATTTTGGACGAAGTCTTGGACTACGACACTGTCTTTGAGCGCATGGATCAATTCATGGATTGGCTGGCAACCCAATACGTTACCGCGCTGAACATCATCCATTACATGCACGACAAATACAGCTACGAAGCCGCGCTGATGGCGCTGCACGACCGCGACGTGAAACGCACGATGGCTTGCGGTATCGCCGGTTTGTCTGTGGCCGCCGACTCGCTGTCTGCCATCAAATACGCCAAAGTCAAACCGATTCGCGATGAAAACGGTATTGCTGTCGACTTTGAAATCGAAGGCGAATACCCGCAGTTCGGTAACAACGACGATCGCGTGGACGATATTGCCTGCGACTTGGTGGAACGCTTCATGAAAAAAGTGGCAACCCACAAAACTTACCGCAACGCAACGCCGACCCAGTCCGTGTTGACCATTACCTCCAACGTCGTGTACGGCAAAAAAACCGGCAACACGCCTGACGGCCGTCGCGCAGGCGCACCGTTCGGTCCGGGTGCCAACCCGATGCACGGCCGCGATGTCAACGGCGCCGTTGCTTCGCTGACCTCCGTAGCCAAATTGCCGTTTGAGTTCGCCAAAGACGGTATTTCCTACACCTTCTCCATCGTGCCGGGCGCATTGGGTAAAGACGAAAGCTCTCGCGAACGCAACCTCGCAGGTTTGATGGACGGCTACTTCCACCACGAAGAAGGCGAATTGGAAGGCGGTCAACATTTGAACGTCAACGTACTGACCCGCGAAACGCTGGAAGACGCGATGAACAATCCGGACAAATATCCGCAACTGACCATCCGCGTGTCCGGTTACGCCGTACGCTTCAACTCGCTGACCCGCGAACAACAGCTTGACGTGATTACCCGTACCTTTACACAAACCATGTAAAGCAAAGGGTTTACAGTAAACCAAGCCGGGGGACGGATTATCCGGAACCCGGCTTGATTTTGCCTGAAGCAATGGTTTGATAATATCAAAATCCAGTGGATTAACTCCAAATCAAGACGACCGAAGGCGGTACAATAGAGTTATCATTAAAACGCGTTTATCTATTCCAAAACAGTCCATAAACTTCTCAGAACAGGGAACGCAATGCCCGCATATTAATCCAATAAGAAGAAGCCTCTGCAACACAAAAACAAGTTTTCAGACGACCCCAATATCCGGTACATCAGACACCATGCAGACATCCATTGCCATCAACCCCGAAACACCCGCCCCCGCCAAAGACCTCGGACACCGCCACTACAACGGCAAAGGCATCGTCCATTCCGTAGAATCCTGCGGCGCAGTGGACGGTCCCGGATTGCGTTACGTCCTCTTCCTGCAAGGCTGTCTCATGCGCTGCCTCTACTGCCACAACCGAGACACATGGGACTTGCACACCGAACAAGCCCAAGAAATGACTGTGCCCGAAGTCATGAAGCAAGTCATGTCCTACCGCCACTACCTGCGCGCTACAGGCGGCGGCGTTACAGCCACAGGGGGCGAACCACTCCTGCAATACGAATTCGTACGCGACTGGTTCACCGCCTGCCACGAACACGACATCCACACCTGCCTCGACAGCAACGGCTACGCCCTGCATTACGACTCCATCCTTGACGACCTGCTCGACCACACCAACCTCGTCATGCTCGATTTAAAACAAATCGACCCCGAAATCCACAAAGTCCTCGTCGGCATCCCCAACACCAAAACCCTCAAATTCGCCCACTACCTCGCCGAACGCAAACAGCCTGCCCGCGTCCGCTACGTCGTCGTCCCGGGCTATACCGACGACGACCGTTCCGCCCACCTGCTCGGCGAATTTATCGCCGATATGGACAATATCGAAATGGTCGAACTCCTTCCCTATCACGAACTGGGTGCGCACAAATGGGCATTGTGCGGCGACACCTACAAACTCACCGGCGTACATCCGCCTCCCAAAGAAACCATCCTCAAAATCAAATCGATTTTGGAAAGCTACGGTAAAAACATTATTTATTGAGTTCAAATCCAAAAAGGTCGTCTGAAAAAGAAATATTCGCTTTCAGACGACCTTTTAGCCGTTCATTCCATTTGTTACAGCACATTGCATCAATCAGATTATCATATAAATCTATTGTCATTTTAAACCTTTAGTCGCAATCTTTGGGCTAAGTTGAGACAACGTGGTATCGGTTCAAACTTGGATCACTAGAGTATTCTTAATCTTTAAAAATTAACTTAGGAAAGAGCAGTATGATGAAAAAGTTTTTATATGTGTTTTTACTTTTTATACCTTTGTCAGCCTATGCAGGGACATATCGAGTAAACAAAACAGGTCTATTGCTTCAGACAAAGCATTTGAAAAATGGAAATATACAGTTTGATATATATAACCCGCGGAATTCAGGGAAAAATTCTTTGGTGCAAGGCGTGGCAAAATTAAAATCAGGGGATTTGGAAATTGATATAGATGAAGAAACGGGTCTAGGTTATGATGTAGATGAATATATTCATGATAAAAACCAATGCTTCATATCGATACGCCTAGATGTAGAAAAGGGTAAGAAAGGCTCGTTAAAGACCTCATGTCCGAAACAAAATGAATTAAGACATCTTAATCTTCCAATTTTGAAAATTAAGTAGGTGTAACCCGTGGCGGGGATGAAAACACGCCATTTAAAAAGCTCGTTTGAAAATCATTTCAGACGAGCTTGTGGTTTTGTAGAAGTGTGATTCCACTTAAGCTTGATCATTTTATTGGAAATCTTTTTTCAAAATCCTTTTTATTATAATTGTAAGTTCTTTTATATTTATATAAATATACATAAGACAAAGTTGTAGATTCAAAAATTGGAGATAAATTATTATCTTCTATTTCTTTACAAACAAATGATTCTATGTTTTTCATTTCTTTAAGAAACAAGCAATTTGGTATACTCATGTGTAAGTATAATCCTTTTAAATTCTCACATTTAGATAAAATTGATAAGTAAACTTGTTTGTTAATCCCTTCGAATTCTATTTCGCACAAGTTTTTACACTCTAAAATATCTTTAATGTCAATTAGTTTTCTGGCTAATCTGATTGTTAATTCATCTAAATTGCTCAAATGATTAATTCCTGATAAATCTATTCCTGAATAGTTCCTTAATTCTAATCTTGTTAGGTTAGGTATTTTGTCTAAAAAGGATAATTTATTGGCGTATGATAAATATAAAAAACTCAGATTGTTGTTATTAAATATAATGTTATCCGAGTAATGGCATACAAGCGTGTTTAATTTAGGAAATTTACTGATATCAACTTTATTATCACTCCACCATTGTAACCACTGTAATTCTTTTAAATAATATATCGGTTGAATATCGGTGGATTTTGCTAAAAAACAGAAAAGCTTAAAATGAGTAATATTTGGAAATTGCTTTAGGAAGTCCAAATTTATTTCGTAGACTCCATTCGTATTCGATGCAATACCAATTTTATCTACCTGAGGAAATTTTGATAAAACATATTCTATGGCACGGTCAATATTTTCAACATCGAGCATAATGTAGTCATCTAATTTCCAAATGCCATTTTGGTCAAATAGTATATTCAATTCTTTAGTTCCTTATTTTTATTTTAATAACAGTAAACTTAGGCTAGATTAAAATTCCACCATTTAAAAAGGTCGTCTGAAAACCCTGTTTCAGGTTTTCAGACGACCTTTCGTCTTTATTTTTCGTTTTGTTTGTACCAGTTGATAAATTCGTCCGGTTTGGCAAAACCAAGCAAGGGGTCGCTGCGGCGGCCGTCTGCGTGGATGACGAATATGCCCGGCGGACCGTAAAGGCCGTATTCTTTCAACATTGCCTGATGGTCGGGCGTGTTGGCGGTTACGTCGATTTGGAAGAAGCGTTCCATATCGACGGCTTCATGCACTTGCGGCTGGTTGAGCGTGTAGCTTGCCATTTCTTTGCAGGAAATACACCAGTCGGCGTAAAAATCCAAAACGACGGGTTTGTCGGGGTTGGCTTTCAATGCGGCATCCATAGCGGCTTTGAGTTCGGCGACGTCGGTGAATATTTTGCCGTGGTCGGTGGTTTTGCCTGCTTCGGACGGGGGGGCGAGTGTAAGGAAGTGGTGCAGGGCGGTGGTTTGTTTGTTTGCGCTTTGCCATCCGAACCATGCGCCGCCGATGAGCAGAAGGAAGCCTAAAACGGAGGCTGTGGTTTTCAGACGACCTTTTTGTTTGCCCGATTTAATCAGCAACATGATGGCAGGGACGATCATGAGCAGGGTGTAAAGCGCGACAATGAGGTAGTAGGGCAGGTGCGGCGTGGCGAGGTAAACAGCAACGGCAAGCAGGATGAAGCCGAAGGCGTATTTGATGCCGTTCATCCAGTCACCTGCTTTCGGCAGGACGTGGCCGCCGAATGTGCCGATGAGGATTAGCGGAACGCCGGTGCCGAGTGCTAAGGCATACAGCGCGAGTCCGCCTAAGACGGCATCGCCGGTTTGTCCGATATAGCCCAAGGCAAATGCCAGCGGCGGGGCGACGCAGGGGCCGACGATCAGCGCGGAGAGTATGCCCATGACGAATACGGAGGCGATTTTGCCGCCGGAGAGTTTGCTGCTTTGGTTTTGGAAATAAGATTGGACGGCGTTGGGCAGTTGGATGTTGAAGAGTCCGAACATGGAGAGCGCGAGGACGACCATCAGACCTGCGGCGGCAAGGACGACCCATGCCTGTTGCAGCCATACGGTCAGAAGCGCGCCCGTCAAGCCTGCGATGACGCCGACCAGCGTGTAGGTCAGTGCTAGACCTTGTACATAGACCATAGATAGGGCGAAAGCGCGCTTTTTGCCGGCGTTTTTATCGCCGACGACGATACTGGAAACAATCGGCAAAAGCGGGTACATACAGGCGGTAAAACTCAAACCTAGTCCTGCGATAAAAAACGCCAACAGGTTGGCGTTTAATGTTTCCCAAGATAATTTGAAGCGGCTGCCGTCGTCGTTTTGCGAGGCTTTAGGCGCGGCGGCGGGGGATGGTTTGGCGGAATCCGGTTGTAGGAAGCGGTCTTTGGCGGATATGGGTTCGTTGCTTTGCGTCTTGTACAGGCCGTTGCCCTTAATCTCAAAAGATGTGTCCACGGGCGGGTAACATACGCCGGCTTCGGCACAGCCTTGATAAGTCAGCGTCAGCTTGTAGGTCGGCGCGGCTTTTTTGTAAGGCCAGTTGACCTGCGCGGCGCGGTGGAACACGGTTTGTTTGCCGAAGAACTCATCTTCTTTGAGTTCACCTTTGCTGAAAACGGGTTCGCCCAATACGCCTTCAGGCGCGGTGGCAGCGACGATTTTCGATTGGTACATATAGTAGCCGTCGGCGATTTTGAATTCGACGTTGATGCCTTTGTCGGTAACGTTCACTTGCGGCACGAACGCTTTTTCAGGCGGCAGCAAATCATCGGCGTTCACGGCAAACGCGCTGGAACACAGGGCAAAAAAGGCGGTAAAGAAGTAAAGGAGTTTTTTCATGGCGTCTTCTCAGTGGAAGGGTTAAACAGGCGCATTATAAACGCAGCAGTCGTTTATAGGTCTTAATTTATATTAAAAGCTGCGATGGTTTTTATCGCGACGAGGGTGGATTATCGGACTGCTTGATAGATGATGCCCGTCGGATTGTCTCTTTTTCATAGCCGATTGGAACGGGAAAGGTCGTCTGAAAACCTGATTTCACAGGTTTTCAGACGACCTTTTCGATTTTTTTTTGCTTGCTTAAGGATACGCAATATAGGCGTAAGCCGAGTGGTTGTGTATCGACTCGAAGTTTTCGCTTTCGACGATGAAGCTTTCGATGCGTCCGTCCGCAATCAGCGCAGTGGCTACGTCGCGCACCATGTCTTCCACGAATTTCGGGTTTTCATAGGCTTTTTCGGTAACGTATTTTTCGTCGGGGCGTTTGAGCAGGCCGTAAAGCTGGCAGCTTGCCTGCGCTTCGACGCAGTCGATGATTTCCTCGATACCGACTTCGGCGTTGGCAGTCAGGCTGACGGTAACGTGCGAACGTTGGTTGTGCGCGCCGTATTGCGAAATTTCTTTGGAACACGGACACAAAGAGGTTACGGGAACCATCACTTTCAAATTATGGTTGTATGTTCCGTTTTTGATTTCGCCCGTCAGGGTAACGTCGTAGTCCAGCAGGGATTGGATGCCGGAAACAGGTGCGGATTTTTTGCGGAAGAAGGGGAAGGAAACGCTGATTTTGCCGGAATGAGAGTCTAAAAGCGTAACCATTTCGGCAGTCAGTTTGTGCAGCCTGTCGAAATCCAAAGCCTCGGATTGTTGCTCCATCAATGCCACGAAGCGCGACATATGCGTGCCTTTTTGGTCGGCGGGCAGGAAAACCGTCATGGTCAGGCGGGCGACGGTGGATTGGCTGCCTTCGGCAGTATTTAAAGTAATCGGGAAGCGGAGGTCTTTGATACCGACCTGGTTAATCGGCAGATTGCGTAAATCGCGGCTGGATTGCACGTCTGCAATGGCGTTCATGCGTTGTTTGTCCTTAATTGTCGGATTGCTGGGATGTGTGTCGTTTGGAAACGGATTCATGCCGTCCGTTTTGCAAATGCGAGATTATATCACTTGCAAACCGTGTCCGCATTGATTGTTTCTATTTTTCGGATAGTGATAAAATCCTGAATTATTCATATCTTTACAAGGTTGAGCCGAGATGAAATTCGCCACCAAAGTCATCCATTCCAGCTACGATTGCGACGAACACAACCGCGCGCTGATGCCGCCGATTTATCAGAACAGTATGTTCGCGCTGCACGAAATCGGCGAGCAGGTTCCCTACCGCTATTCGCGTCTGAGCAATCCGACCCGTCAGATTTTGGAAGACACGGTTGCCGATTTGGAACGAGGGGCGGCGGGTTTTGCCTTTTCCAGCGGTATGGCAGGCATCGATGCCGTGTGGCGTACATTCTTGCGTCCGGGCGATACCATCGTTGCCGTCGCCGATATTTACGGCGGCGCGTATGACTTGCTGGTTGACATATATAAAGCGTGGGGCGTGAACGTCGTTTTTGCCGATTTGGGCAACCCCGACCGCTTGGACAAGCTGCTTGCCGCGCACAATGTGAAACTGGTTTGGCTGGAAACCCCGTCCAATCCGCTTTTAAGATTGGTGGACATCAAAACGCTTGCCGCCAAAGCCCATGCCGCCGGCGCGCTGGTCGGCATCGACAACACCTTCGCCACGCCGTATCTGCAACAGCCGCTGGAGATGGGCTGCGACATCGTGTTCCACTCCGCCACCAAATACCTTTGCGGACACTCCGACGTATTGATGGGCATCGTCGCCGTCAAAACCAAAGAACTGGCGAAACCGCTGCACGACATGATGGTGCATACCGGCGCGATTGCCGGCCCGATGGACTGCTGGCTGGTGTTGCGCGGTATCAAAACGCTCGCCTTGCGCATGGAGGCGCACTGCAAAAACGCGCTCGACATCGCCCGCCGCCTTGAAGCCCATCCCGCCGTGGAAAAAGTGTTCTATCCCGGCCTGCCGTCTCACGAACATTACGAACTGGCGAAAACCCAAATGCCCAAAGGCATAGGCGGCGTGGTTACGGTTTACCTCAAAAATGACACGCTCGAAGCAGCAAACAGCGTGATTAAAAATATGAATATGGTCAAAATGGCATCCAGCCTCGGCGGTGTCGAAAGTCTGGTCAACCATTGCTATTCCCAGTCCCACAGCGGCGTGCCGCATGATGTGAAAATGGAAATGGGCATCAAAGTCGGCTTGCTGCGCTTCTCCATCGGCATTGAAGACGCGGACGATATTTGGAACGACATTTCCAAGGCTTTGGATTCGACGCTGTAAAGACAAATAGGTCGTCTGAAAAGTACGTAGCGGGGTTTGCTAGAGCGTTTTCAGACGACCTTTTAGCTGACCTCACGTTTGAAAGGCAAAATCATGAAAACCCTGATCCCCACCCTTATGACCGCAATCATTCTGACCGCCTGTACTTTGCCTGCTGAAAAACCGCAGCCGTCCCAGCCTGTAACGTCGTCTGAAAAACCATCCGAACCCCGTCAAGCGTCAACGTCGGCTTTGGCGGCGAAATGGGTTGTGGTTTCTTTCGACAAATTCACCGAAAAAGATTTGGCGGGCAGAACGGCTTTTTTGGATTTGAGCAAAATGCCCAAGGCGCATGGCAAGATGGGTTGTAATCATTTAATGCTTCAAGCAAAAGAAGTCGGTTCGGGCAAAATCGATTTCGGTCCGATTGCGACGTCGATGATGCTGTGTGAAGACATGAAGCTGGAAGAGGCTTTCTTGAACATGAAAAGCGTGTGGAACTATCGTTTCGACGGCAATGATTTGATTTTGGAGCAAAACGGCAAAACCATGCGCCTGCGCCGTGAGCCGTAAATTTTGAGTTTGCCGTTAATTATAGTGGATTAACTTTAAATCAGGACAAGGCGACGAAGCCGCAGATAGTACATCAGGACAAGGCGACGAAGCCGCAGACAGTACAAATAGTACGGTAAGGCGAGGCAACGCCGTACTGGTTTAAAGTTAATCCACTATATAAAAGGTCGTCTGAAAACCGGACAATCGGGTTTTCAGACGACCTTTCGTCAAGCGAACGGGTATAATACCTTCCGTTTCCCATCCCGCACACACAAGGATCCCCATTATGGCAGCCTCGCCCGAAGCCAAGTTCACCGAAGAAAAAGTCTTGTGGATCAAGCACCATACGCCCAAGCTGATGACTTTTGCCATCAGCCGCCCTGAATCCTACCGCTTCTCGGCGGGGCAGTTCTCTCGGCTCGGGTTTCGCGACGGCGAAGGCTTTATCTGGCGCGCGTATTCCGTCGTGTCCGCCGAATACGCCGATACGCTTGAATATTTTGCGGTGTTAATTGAAGGCGGTCCCATGTCGGCGCGGTTTGCCGCAATGAAAGAGGGCGACACCATACTGCTCGACAAAACCGCTACCGGCTTCCTCCTGCCCGAACGTTTCCCCGACGGCAAGGACTTGGTCATGCTCTCCACCGGTTCGGGCATCGCGCCTTTCCTTTCCATCATCGAGCAGCCCGAAATCTGGCAGCGTTTCGACCGCTTGGTTTTGGCGCACTCGGTTTCTTTCGCCGGCGAACTGATTTTCAGACGACGTGTTGAAGCATTGAAAGACCATCCGCTGATTGGCGAATATTTCCACAAATTCCGCTTCGTCCCCATCACCACACGCGAGGAAACCGAAAGCGCGTTGAGCGGCAAGCGCATTCCCGAGCTGCTGAAAGACGGCAGCCTCGAAACATACGCGGGATTCAAGTTTACCAAAGCCGACACGCGCTTTATGGTCTGCGGCAATCCCGCCATGGTCAAAGACACGTTCCAAGCCCTGATGGACTTGGGCTTCTCCATGCACCGCAACCGCATCCCCGGCGAAATCATGATGGAAAACGGGTTTTGAGCCTGATGAATTGGTAAGGTCTTAATAGAAGCAAAAAAGGTCGTCTGAAAAACGGTTTGCCGTTTCAGACGACCTTTTGTTTGAATGAATGGTTTTTCAGCCGTCGATATGGGGCGCGGCTGCTTATTCTTCACGCGGTTCTTCTAAATAATCCTCCGCCTGTTGTTCGCGGGATTTCTTTTCTTTGTCCTTCTTTTTGTCCTTGTCGGGAATCGCGGCATTGATTAACGCGCCTGTGCCTTTGACAGCGATTTTACCTGCGGTCATGACGGTGGTTGCAGCCAGATTGACGGCGCTGGTGACGATACAGCCGCTGAGTGCCAAGCTGAGGAACGCAGGAAGAAGAAGGACTTTTATGTTCATCAATGTTCGCATCCGCATTGGTGGTCGTGGTGTCCGCCGCCGCATCCGGAAGCCGCTTCGTGCCAGCTTTCGTCGTCGCCGTCAAATTCTTCCATTTCGTCAAATTCGCCGTTTTCAACCAGCGCGACAAGCTCTTCGAGGTTTTGCGCACCTTCGACCCAGAAGCAGGGAATATCGGGCGGCGTATCAGGAGCGAGCAGGGCGGCGGTTTGGTCATGCCACGCGATCCAATAGCCGTTTTCGGTGTGGACGAATTGGGCATCGGGATGAATGGTTTCTCCGGTCGTTCCGATCAGCATTCTTTCGGCAATGTCGGCTTGGTAGGGTTGAATCTGCATGATTGGCTTTCTGTGAACAAAATCTGCTTTATTGTAACGGAAAATCCATGGCGGATTATAGTGGATTAACTTTAAACCAGTACG
>NZ_KV794971.1:30250-43120 GCF_001808875.1 Neisseria sp. HMSC064E01 | reverse complement strand
TTGTCCTGATTTAAAGTTAATCCACTATAAATCGTCTTTTGTGATGGGGCAAAGCGGGTTTGAGTCCGTAGGCAACGGTTTTGATATCAAAGGTCGTCTGAAAACAAGCGCGGCGGATTACGTTCAAACATTGCCCAATAAAAAAGCAGCCCGTTTCAGGCTGCTTTTTGCGTTATGGGATGTAGCGTGTCAATCTTATACCACTTCGGCTTTGGTGATGACGACGGGTTCGGTCGGTACGTCGTCGTGGTAGCCGTGGCGTTTGGTGGCGACGCCTTCGATGGCATCGACTACGTCAAAACCTTCGACCACTTTGCCGAATACGGCGTAGCCCCAGTCTTGGACGACGGTTTTGCCGTACAGCTCTTTGGAACGGAAGTTCAGGAAGGCGTTGTCGGCGGTGTTGATGAAGAATTGCGCGCTGGCGGAATGCGGGTCGGAAGTGCGCGCCATGGCGATGGTGTATTTCTCGTTGGGCAGGCCGTTGGACGCTTCGTTTTGAATCGGATCGCGGGTTTCTTTTTCGTTCATGTTCTCGTCCATGCCGCCGCCTTGAATCATGAAGCCTTTGATGACGCGGTGGAAGATTACGCCGTCGTAGAAGCCGTCTTTGACATATTGCTCGAAGTTCTTGGCGGTAACGGGGGCTTTGTCGAAATCGAGTTCGATTTTGATGTCGCCTTTGTTGGTGTGCAGGATAATCATGGGTTTCCTTTCGTTAAGAATCTTTTTGGAAATGGTGCTGGGCGGAAAAACTTCAAGGTCGTCTGAAAAATATTCTTTCAGACGACCTTGTGGTTATGGTTTTACGGGTTTACATCAGGATGAAATAAGCCCACAGCGCAACCAATACGATACAGAGGACGTTCAGCAGCAAGCCGACGTTCATCATTTCTCGTTGCTTAATCAAGCCCGTACCAAACACAATCGCGTTGGGCGGCGTAGCAACCGGCAGCATAAACGCGCAAGATGCGCCGATGCCGATAACAAATACCAAGACTTGCTCGGGCAGCCCCATTTGCGTGGCGATGCTGGCGAAAATCGGCACGAGCAGCGCGGCGGAGGCTGTGTTACTGGTGAACTCGGTCAGGAAGATGATGAAGGCGGCAACCACGAAAATCACCAGCAATGCGGGCGAATGGGAGAAGGTGGAGGCAACCTGTTGACCCAATGCTTCTGACGCGCCGGAAGATTGCAGCAGCGCGCTCAAGCTGATACCGCCGCCGAAGAGCATCAATACACCCCAGTCGGTATTGCGGGCGACTTCTTTCCATTGCGCCACGCCGAATACGACGACGGCGACGGCGGCAATCAGGGCGATGACGGTGTCGGGGTTGGAAATGCCGAACGCTTCTTTGATTTTGGAACTGAATACCCAAGCGACGGCAGCAGCCAAGAAAATCAACAGCGCGATTACACGGTGCAGCGTCCAAGGAATAGATTCGGCTTTGACTTCGACGCGTTCGTTCAGATTAGGTTTGAGGATGACGTACATGGAGAACAGCATCAAAGGCAGAATCAACAACATCATTGGCAAGCCGAGTTTCATCCAGCCGACGAAGTCCAGATTCAGGGCTTTGGCGGCAATCATGTTCGGCGGCGAACCGACCACGGTGCCCAAACCGCCGATACTGGCGCAGTAGGCGATACCGAGCAGGACGAAGACGTAGGTTTTGCGTTCTTTTTCTTGGTCGAGGTGGCTCATCATACCCATTGCCAAAGGCAGCATCATGGCGGCGGTCGCGGTATTACTGATCCACATGGACAGGAAGGCGGTAACGGCAAACAACATCAACACCGCGACTTTCATATTGCCGCGCGACAGGCGCAGGAGGCTGACGGCGATTTTGCGGTCAAGACGCTGCATGTGCAGGGCGGTGGCAAGCGCGAAGCCGCCGAAGAAGATGTAAATCGTCGGATCGGCAAAGCCCGCCATCGCTTTTTTGATGTCCATATCGGGGAAGCCGAGCACGACGGCGAGAATCGGCACCATCAGCGCGGTTACCGTGATGTGGACGGCTTCGGTGAACCAAAGCGCGGCAACGAAAATCAACAGCGCGATGCCTTTGTTGGCGTCGGTGCCGTAGGGCAGGATGTGGTAAATGCCGAAACAGACGACGGCGGAGATGATGGTGGTCAGCAGGCCTTTAAAGTCGGTAATCGGCTTTTGCGCGCTGAGCAGCTCGACATTCTCAGGATGCTGGGTTTTGTCCTTTGCATGTAAGTCCATGAAGTATTCCTCTGAAACATAACGCGAAATCGTTAAAACCGCTGATGCCTAGGCTCATCGCCTGACGTTGCTTTTTTATTGATTTCACTGAATCGGTTTTTCTTGTTTCCCGCGTCGGGACGTTCGCAGGCTTTGGATTTCAGGCAAACAAAGCCGTGCAGCATGGCGACGAGTATATTTGTAATCGCGTGTAGTGTAAATATAATGTTAACAATCAGGCGCGGTTTTTTACGAAAACGGATTGATGGAAAACTAAAAATATCTATTTGTTGATTTTCAGACGACCTCCTTTGTAGTTAAAGCGTTAAGGTCGTCTGAAATGCCTAAAACATGCCGTTATCGTGATATGATGCCGCATCTTTAACGACGCTGTCACGTCAATGAAAAAAATATTCAAAATCCTCCTGAAAGCCCTGTTGGCGTTTATCATCGCTGCCATCCTTTACTTTGCCGCCGCCTACATACTTGGTAAGATTCCGCAGGACAGCACTGAAGCCTCCGACGGCGACGTAACCCTTTATCTGCACAGCAACGGCGTACACGCCGACATCGTCATGCCGCTTTCAGACGACCTTTTCGACTGGACCAGCATCATCAATCCTGCCGACAGTCGCGCTGGGCAAGGCAATGCCCCCATCCGCTACGTCGGCATAGGCTGGGGCGAGCGCAATTTTTATTTGAACACGCCGCAGTGGTCGGATTTGACCGCATCTACGGCGGTGCAGGCATTAAGCGGGGTCAACAGCACGCTGATTCACGCCGTCTACTACCGCGATCCGCCGCCTGAAGGCGAAAATACCGTCAAATTCACCGTCAGCCGCGAGCAATACCTCCGCCTGAGTGCCAACCTGATGCGTCATTTCAAATTGAAAGCAGGCAAAGCCATCCCAGTTGTTGGCGCACATTACAGCCCGGACGACGCGTTCTACGAGGCAGAAGGGCGTTACCATCTTTTCAATACATGCAACAGTTGGCTCAACCGCCGCCTGACCGAAAGCGGCATCAACGGCGTCGTTTGGACACCGTTCCCCGATCCGCTGCTCGACAGCCATCGTACCAACACAGCAGAAAAACCATGAAAACCCTGACCATCCGCCATCTTACGCTCGGCAGCGGACAGCCGAAAATCGCCGTTCCCTTGGTTGCCCGAGACGAAGCAGCCTTATCCGCCGCCCTGAAAAACCTCGAACACGCCTGTTTCGATATTATCGAGTTCAGAGCCGACTATTTCGCCCAAGCAGGCAATCCCGAATACCTGCTCGCCCAAGCCGCAGCCGTACGCCGTGCGTTTCCCGAAACCCCGCTGCTGTTTACCTTCAGGCGCGCGGAGGAAGGCGGCGAATACCCTTGCAGCAAAGCGTATTATTTCGAGTTGCTCGATAAAGCCGCCGCTTCAGGCATTATCGACATCATAGACATCGAGCTTTCCGCCGGTGAGAACGAAGTCCGCCAAGCCGTCGCCACTGCCAAAGCGCACAACACCGCCGTCCTGATGAGCAACCACGATTTCCATCAAACGCCCGCCAAGTCGGACATCACAGGTCGTCTGAAAAAAATGGAAGAAGCAGGCGCAGACATCTGCAAAATCGCCGTGATGCCTCAAAGTCCCGCCGATGTCCTGACGCTTTTGGACGCCACTTGGGAAGCTCGTCAAGCCGCAAACCGTCCGATTGTTACCATTTCTATGGGCAAACTCGGACTCGTCAGCCGCATCGCAGGCTCAACCTTCGGCTCCGCCATCACGTTCGGCACGGCAGGAACCGCCTCCGCCCCCGGTCAGCTCGATTCTGCCAACCTGAAAAACATTTTGGATGTTTTGGAAAACGGTAACACCGCCGGATAACAATAAATATAAAAAGACAAAAGGTCGTCTGAAACAGCGTTCAGACGACCTTTGTAGGATATTCCGCTATAATGGCGGCAAAATTTGAATAGAAAAGGAAAATTATGAACCGTCTGTACCCCCACCCGATTATCGCCCGCGAGGGCTGGCCGTTTATCGGCGGCGGTTTGGTATTGAGTTTGCTGGTGTCCGCCTGCTGCGGCTGGTGGTCGCTGCCGTTTTGGATTTTCACCGTATTTGCCCTGCAATTTTTCCGCGATCCCGCCCGCGAAATCCCGCAAGACCCCGAAGCGATTTTAAGCCCCGTTGACGGACGCATCGTCGTCGTCGAACGTGCGCGCGATCCTTACCGTGATACCGAAGCGTTGAAAATCAGCGTGTTCATGAACGTTTTTAACGTCCACTCACAAAAATCGCCTGCCGACTGCACCGTGACCGCCGTCGAATACAACAAAGGCAAATTCCTCAACGCCGATTTGGACAAAGCCAGTACAGAAAACGAACGCAACGCCGTACTGGCGACTACCGCGTCAGGACGCGAAATTACCTTCGTCCAAGTCGCAGGCTTGGTTGCCCGCCGTATTTTGTGTTACACCAAAGTGGGCGAGAAATTGACTCGCGGCGAACGCTACGGCTTTATCCGCTTCGGTTCGCGCGTCGATATGTACCTGCCGGTTGACGCGCAGGCACAAGTTGCCATCGGCGACAAAGTGACTGGTGTGCGCACCATTTTGGCGCGCCTGCCGCTCCAAGCCCCTGAAGCTGTTGCGCCGACTGAAAAACCGACTGCCGCCGCACAAGCGGAAACGCCTGCTTCAGAGCAAACCGTTTCAACACAAACCGTTCCGGTACAAACCGTTTCCGAAGTTGCACAATCTGAAGTTGCACAATCCGAAATCGAAGCGGCTGCCGATAAAGTCCGCAATGCCGCAGAGCAAGCATTGAAAGACTGATGGCTGAGTGTTAAGCAAGAGGTCGTCTGAAAACCTTTTCAGACGACCTTGTTTTATCAGAAACGGTAAATACGGTATAATTTAAACCTTACACACATTACACCCGACGGATTGATTCCCCGTCGGTTTTCCCTTTTCAGACGACCTATACCGAATATCAAAAATCCATCCATGACCGCAAAATCCTCTAAAACCGCATCCAAACCGAAAGCCAAAACAAACGCCAAACCGACTACACGCCGTCAAAGCCAAACCAAGGCGCAGACCGAGCCGAACAAGGTTTCCGAGCGTTTGAAGGCTGCCAAAGCGCTGCAAAAAAATGAAGAAAAAAAAGCGCGCCCCGAACACGTCGTCAATCTGATTAACGACGCGCTGTGGCTTTTCGGGCTGATGGTGACGGTCTTTATCGCCATTTCCCTCGCCAGCTTCAAAATGACCGACCCGGCATGGTCGCGCAGCGTGCCGAAACCGGACGGCATCGCCAACTTCGGCGGGCTGTTCGGCGCGTATGTTTCCGATGTCGGCTATTATCTTTTCGGACTGTCGTTTTGGTGGTGGATCGCCGCTTCGTGCGTTTTCCTCTATAAAAATTTCCGCCCGCTGCAAAAGCGCGAAAACTACAAATCCTACAACCATGGCGTTGCCGCGCTGGCTTTGTTCCTGCTTTTGGTGTGCAGCCCGATTCTCGAATACTTCACCCTTCAAAATACCTTGGACGAAACCCTGCCCGTCGGTGCGGGCGGTTTGGTCGGTGCTTTGGCAGGTTCGGGCTTGGCTTGGCTGTTGGGCAAATCCGGCAGCCTGCTGATTATGTGCGTCATGCTGCTGCTTTCCGTTTCCTTGCTGGCGCAAGTGTCTTGGCTGGAAGTCATGGCAAAAACAGGACGCAATACCGAAAGCCTGTTTTCAGGCATTTGGGGTCGTCTGAAAAAGGCATTGGGCAGACGAAAAGACGACGGCTCGACCGCCGAAGCATTGGAGACTGAAAACACCCGCCGCATGGTGAAAGAAGCCAAAAACATCACCGCCACGCCTGTTGCCCCGCTTGCAGGCAGTACCAGCAACCGCAAATCCGTCGCGGTCTCCGTTGCGCCGCCGCCCAAAATTCAGGCTTCTTTGTTTGAAGACAACGAGCCGCAACAAACAGGCGAATACCACAAACCCAGCATGAGCCTGCTGCGCCTGCCCAACGGCGAACCTGTCAGCATCAATCCTGACGAATTGGAGCGCACTGCCGAGCTGATTGAGTCCAAGTTGGCAGAGTTCGGCATCGGCGTGCAAGTCGTGTCCGCCACTTCCGGCCCTGTGATTACGCGTTATGAAATCGAACCCGCGCAAGGTATAAAAGGCAGCCAAATCGTTGCCCTGTCTAAAGATTTGGCGCGTTCCATGTCGCTGCAAGCCGTGCGCATTGTGGAAACCATCGCGGGTAAAAACACGATGGGCATCGAGTTGCCCAACGAAAAACGCCAAGACGTCATGTTGAGCGAAATCTTGTCTTCGCCCGTGTTTACCGAAGCCAAATCCAAGCTGACCGTCGCGCTGGGCAAAGACATCGCCGGTACGCCCGTCGTCGGCGATTTGGCAAAAATGCCGCATCTTTTGGTCGCCGGTATGACCGGTTCGGGTAAATCCGTCGGCGTGAACGGCATGATTATGTCCATGCTTTTCAAAGCCACGCCCGAAGAAGTCCGCTTTATTATGATTGACCCGAAAATGCTCGAATTGAGCATTTACGACGGCATTCCGCACCTGCTTTGCCCAGTCGTTACCGATATGCGCGAAGCGGGGCAGGCGTTGAACTGGTGTGTCGCCGAAATGGAAAAACGCTACCGCCTGCTTTCCCATGCCGGCGTGCGTAATCTGGAAGGTTTCAACCAAAAAGTCGAAGCCGCCAAAGCATCAGGCAAACCCATGCCCAACCCGTTCAGCCTGAATCCGGACGATCCCGAACCGCTCGAAAAACTGCCGATGATTGTGGTCGTTATCGACGAGTTGGCAGACCTGATGATGACCGAACGCAAAGCCGTCGAGCAACAAATCGCCCGCCTCGCCCAAAAAGCGCGCGCCGCCGGTATCCATATGATTGTTGCGACCCAACGTCCGAGCGTCGATGTCGTCACCGGCTTGATTAAAGCGAATATCCCGACGCGTATGGCGTTTACCGTACAAAGTAAAATCGACAGCCGTACCATTCTCGACCAAATGGGTGCGGACGAACTGCTGAAATACGGCGACTCCCTGTTCCTGCAACCGGGCAGTGCCGAGCCGACCCGCCTGCAAGGTGCGTTTGTTTCAGACGACGAAGTGCATCAAGTCGTTAACTACGTTAAATCGCAAGCCCCTGCCGACTATATCGAAGGTCTGCTCAGCGGAGAAGCCGCGCTGGAAACCACCAATATCGTCAATCCGAATGCGGGCAGCGACGAACTGTTCGACCAAGCCGTCGCCTACATTTTGGAAAGCAAAAAAACTTCCATCTCCTCCCTGCAACGCCAGTTGCGCATCGGCTACAACCGCGCCGCCAACCTGATGGAAGCGCTCGAAAACGCCGGTGTCGTTTCTCCTGCAGACATCAACGGCAGCCGCAGGATTCTGGCGCAAAAAGACCAATTGTAATTCCGATAAAAGTCACAGGTCGTCTGAAAACCGGTTATACCTGTTTTCAGACGACCTTTTTATGATGTCGGATTCAATACCTTATTTTATCGGGGCAAAATCGGCCCGTCTATCGATGTTATAGTGGATTAAATTTAAATCAGGACAAGGCGAGGCAACGCCGTGCTGGTTTAAAGTTAATCCACTATATTATCCAGTCAATCAAACATTGTGATATACTAGCCAGCTAATTTTCCTGCCTTTTGCAAGCAACGGACGATAAAAGCCCCGATGGGCCGGAGCCGCTTTTGCAGTCATCATTGGCAAAAGGATTTCCATTTTTTATTTAACACAACAAATTAAGGTCTTACGATGAGCGTAACTGTTGAAACTTTAGAAAATCTGGAACGCAAAGTAGTGCTGTCTCTGCCTTGGTCCGAAATCAACGCAGAAACCGATAAAAAACTGAAACAAACCCAACGCCGTGCAAAAATCGACGGTTTCCGTCCGGGTAAAGCACCTTTAAAAATGATTGCCCAAATGTACGGTGCAAGCGCTCAAAATGATGTCATCAATGAAATGGTCCAACGCCGCTTCTACGATGTTGCCGTTGCCCAAGAATTGAAAGTTGCCGGCTATCCGCGTTTCGAAGGCGTTGAAGAACAAGACGATAAAGAATCCCTGAAAATCGCTGCGATTTTCGAAGTGTTCCCTGAAGTCGTTATCGGCGATTTGTCTGCGCAAGAAGTCGAAAAAGTAACCGCTTCCGTCGGCGATGCCGAAGTGGACCAAACCGTAGAAATCCTGCGCAAACAACGTACCCGCTTCAACCATGTTGAACGCGAAGCCCAAAACGGCGACCGCGTCATCATCGACTTCGAAGGCAAAATCGACGGCGAACCTTTTGCCGGTGGCGCATCCAAAAACTACGCCTTCGTATTGGGCGCAGGTCAAATGCTGCCTGAATTTGAAGCCGGCGTAGTCGGCATGAAGGCAGGCGAGAGCAAAGACGTTACCGTCAACTTCCCTGAAGACTACCACGGTAAAGACGTTGCCGGTAAATCCGCCGTCTTCACTATCACATTGAACAATGTATCCGAACCCACCCTGCCTGAAGTTGACGCCGACTTCGCCAAAGCATTGGGTATCGCCGACGGCGACGTTGCCAAAATGCGCGAAGAAGTGAAGAAAAATGTAGGCCGCGAAGTTGAACGCCGCGTGAACGAACAAACCAAAGAATCGGTAATGAACGCGCTGCTCAAAGCCGTAGAGCTGAAAGCACCTGTTGCTTTGGTAAATGAAGAAGCCGCCCGTTTGGCAAACGAAATGAAACAAAATTTCGTCAACCAAGGCATGGCTGACGCTGCCAACTTCGATCTGCCTTTGGATATGTTCAAAGAGCAAGCCGAACGCCGCGTATCTTTGGGTCTGATTTTGGCAAAACTGGTTGAAGAAAACAAACTGGAACCGACTGAAGAGCAAATCAAAGCCGTTGTTGCCAACTTCGCAGAAAGCTACGAAGATCCTCAAGAAGTGATCGACTGGTACTACGCAGAGCCTTCCCGCCTGCAAGGTCCGACTTCTTTGGCAGTAGAAAGCAACGTCGTTGATTTCGTTTTGGGCAAAGCCAAAGTAACCGAAAAAGCTTTGTCTTTTGACGAAGTGATGGGCGCACAAGCCTAATCATCTTCAAAAGGTCGTCTGAAACAGGCAACTTGAAAGCACCAAAGCACCCCTTTGGTGCTTTCGCAACATTGACAGGAGACAAAAATGTCCTTCGATTTCAATAATTATCTCGTTCCTACCGTTATCGAACAAAGCGGTCGCGGCGAGCGTGCATTTGATATTTACTCGCGCCTTTTAAAAGAGCGCATCGTATTTTTGATCGGCCCGGTAACCGACGAATCCGCCAATTTGGTGGTTGCCCAGCTGTTGTTTTTGGAAAGTGAAAATCCGGACAAAGATATTTTTTTCTATATCAATTCGCCCGGCGGCTCGGTAACGGCAGGCATGTCGATTTACGACACCATGAATTTCATCAAGCCCAACGTCTCGACTTTGTGCTTGGGACAAGCGGCAAGCATGGGCGCATTCCTGCTCTCGGCAGGCGAAAAAGGCAAACGTTTCGCCCTGCCCAACAGCCGTATCATGATTCACCAGCCTTTAATCAGCGGCGGTTTGGGCGGTCAGGCATCCGACATTGAAATCCATGCCCGCGAGCTGTTGAAAATCAAAGAGAAACTCAACCGCCTGATGGCGAAACACTGCGGCCGCGACTTGGCAGATTTGGAACGCGACACCGACCGCGACAACTTCATGTCCGCCGAAGAAGCCAAAGAATACGGCTTGATTGACCAAGTTTTGGAAAATCGTGCTTCTTTGCAGGCTTAAATGTTTGATTTGAGCAATTGAAACACACGCTGACAGAAGACGCGCTGATTATTCCGCTATTTCGCCTGTACAACGGAGCGGCTGTTTTTGATGAGGCTGCTTGGGTAAGGAAAGAGCGGTTTTGTTGAAGCGTCGCCGACGGCGGTGTTTGAATGGATTTGACGAAAAGGTCGTCTGAAAACTTGAAAGACAGGTTTTCAGACGACCTTTTTGATTTGCTGCATTGGAATTGAGATTACGTTAACGACGTTGGTTCGTTTTTGTCTTGTGTCGATAGATGAAGAATCCCGCTGTATGCCTTATTCCGTAAAGAAAGTATGCGCGCCGAGATAATGTTTAGCGTAATACGGGCTGGAGAGTTTTTCGGTTTTGATGGTTTTGCCGCTGCTTGGGGCGTGGATAAATTCACCGTTGCCGATGTAGAGGCCGACGTGGGAATATTGGGATGAACCACCGGTGTTGAAAAAGACGAGGTCGCCGGCTTTTAATTGGTTGTCGGGGATTTTTCGGCTGGCTGCCGCCATGTCGCGGGCGGTTCGCGGGAGGCTGACATCGAGGGCGTTTTTATAGACGAATTGAATCATGCCGCTGCAGTCGAAGCCGGTGGCAGTGCTGCTGCCGCCCCATCTGTAAGGCGTGCCGACTAGCCCCATGCTGTGCAGCATAAGTTCTTGCGAGCCTTGAGTGCGGTCGATGTGGCTGATGCGGACGGGTTGGACTGTTCGGGCGGTGGTGTGGGTTTTGGTCTTTGGATGGTGTTTGCCGGAAAAAAGGCCGCAGGATGCGAGGGGCAGGATGATGGCGGCGGTCAGGGCGGTACGGATAATCGGTTTCATGGGATTCCTTTTAGGGACATTTCAGACGAGGTCTGCATGAGGTCGTCTGAAAAAAGTTTTTCTGTTTCTACGAATATGAGCGTAAAGAACGAAAGGGTGAGAAAAACGAAAAATACGGTTTGGCGCAGATGGGTGAACGGACTGGTTTGTTTTTGATAATGTTCGGTTTTATCGGCAGGCTAATGTATAGTGGATTAACTTTAAACCAGTACGGCGCTGCCTCGCCTTTCCGTACTATCTGTACTGTCTGCAGCTTCGTCGGCTTGTCCTGATTTAAATTTAATCCACTATATTGCGGGTTGAAAACGAGTCCGTGGCTTTGTACGGTAACTTGATATTGTGTCGGGTCGATGTTTGTGTAGTTTGTTTTGAGGTCGTCTGAAAACTTGAAATACAGGTTTTCAGACGACCTTTTGTTCGGGTTTTACAGCAATCCTTCTATCGGCAGGATGGAGAGGATTTTGGAGGTAACGCGTTTCCAAAATTTCGCTTCCGGCTCGGTGGAGTAGGTTTTTTGGGTGGTGGGGTCGTACCAGTGAAGTTTGTTGTATTTGTCGAGGGTGACCTGATAGGCGTATTTCGGGGTGGTGTTGACGAGGGTGCGCTGCATTTCGCCTGCGATTTTGGGGCTTTCGAGGACGACGCCCATTTCGGTGTTGAGTCTGGCGGAGCGCGGGTCGAGATTGAATGAGCCGATGAAGACGCGTTTTTCGTCCACGATGAAGGTTTTGGCGTGCAGGCTGGTGGCGGAGCTGCCGGTCAGACCGCGGTCTTTGGTGGTGGGGACGGCGTGGTTGGGTTGCAGCTCGTAGAGTTTGACACCGGCTTTGAGCAGGGGCTTGCGGTATTTGACGTAGCCTGAATGGACGGCGGCGACATCGGTCGCTTGGAGCGAGTTGGTCAGGACGGTTACGTCCACGCCATTTTTGACGAGTTGGTCGAGCGCGCGTACGCCTGATTTGGTGGGAACGAAATAGGGCGAAACGAGATAGACGCTTTTTTCGGGTGTTTTCAGGGCGTTTTGCATGCGGTCGAAAATGGGCGGTTTGTGGCGGTCGCGGTCCAGCCCTTTGGCGGGGTCGTCGCTGATCAGGCGGGTGTGGACGCTTTGCCAGTCTATGCTGTTGCTCTGCATTTTTTTGTAGAGTTCGGAATTTTCGATGCTGCTGCGGTAGCGGCTGAGGGTTTCGTTTTTGTCTTTGTCGTTGTAACCCAGCTCTTGGAAGCCTTTTTCGATATCGCCTTTTTTGATGATGCTGGCGACGGTGTAGGAGGAATGGCTTGCCCAATAGCGGTCGAAGTCTTGGGAAACTTCGGTCACGACGCGGCCGGTGGCGAGGATGTCGAGGTCGGCAAAGATGGTGTCTTCGCCGACTTTAAAATATTCGTCGCCGATATTGCGCCCGCCGAGGATGGTGGCGCGGTTGTCGGCGGTGAAGGATTTGTTGTGCATCCGGCGGTTGAGGCGCGGGAAGTCGGTCAAATAGCCCAGCGCGCGCCATTTGCGGCGGACGAAGGGGTTGAACAGGCGTATTTCGATATTGGGATGGCTGTCGAGGGCGAGCAGGACGTTGTCCAGACCGTTGGTGTTGTTGTCGTCCAGCAGCAGGCGCACGCGCACGCCGCGTTCGGCGGCACGGTGGATCAGGTTGAACATGAGCTTGCCGGAGATGTCGTTGTGCCAGATGTAGTATTGGAGGTCCAGGGTGTGGTCGGCGGCTTCAATCAGGGCGGCGCGGGCGACGAAGGCTTCGTGCGCGTCGTTGAGCAGATAGACATTGGAAATATCGCCTCCGGTTTTGGCAGTAGCGGTGTTGAGCAGGGCATCCATGCGCGGGGCGGAACGGATGTCGAGGTAGTGGCTCTCAGGGCGCTCGTCCAGTGAGGGCAGGCCGGCGCAACCTGTCAGAAAAACTGGAAGCATAAGGATGAGATGGATTTTTTTCATTCTTGAGGGCGTTTCAGACGACCTTTTTTGCTGAAACGGTATTTTTATAGTGGATTAACTTTAAACCAGTA
>NZ_KV794971.1:19893-30150 GCF_001808875.1 Neisseria sp. HMSC064E01 | reverse complement strand
TCCTGATTTTTGTTAATCCACTATATTTAGTGGGGTCGTCTGAAAAGAAGTTCGATATTTATACGGTTCGCATTTTAACCTATTTTTTTGAAGTCGTTAGGTTGCGTCCGTCGGAAATGTGCAGGCGGCTGAATATGGTGCTGGAGACGAGGGTAATCAAGCCGATGGAAAGCAGGGTAAGGCGAAATGAAAGGTGGAGGTTGCCTGCGGTGAAGCTGCTTTGCGACCAGTTTTGCAGGATAAGCGCGCCGAGCGCAATGCCGAGGCTGATGGCGAGTTGTTGGTTGACTGCCATCAGGCTGTTGCCGCTGCCGGTTTGGTGCGCGCGCAGGTCGGCGATGGTCAGGGTGTTCATGGCGGAGAATTGGATGGAGTTGCAAGTACCAATCAGGAGCAGCAATGCAATCCAGACGATTAAAGACGTGTCCGCATCGGGTAGGGCAAGCAGCATAATCAATATGGCGAGGAGGCGCGTGTTCCAAATCAACACGCTGCGGTAGCCGAAGCGCGACATCAGGGGTTTGATGAGCGGTTTGACGGCAAGCGAGGCGAAAGCGACGGGTGCGACCAGCCAGCCGGATACGCTGGCGGCAAATCCAAATGCGACTTGAAACAAGAGCGGCAGCAAAAAAGGAATGGAACTGATACCGAGCCTGCTGAACAGATTGCCTGTCAAACCCAGACGGAAAGTGCGCACTTGGAACAAATCCGCCGCATAAATCGGGTTGGCGGCAGTTTTCATGTGACGGTAGTAGAGCAGGGCGAAGGCTGTACCGCCGATGGCGAGCAAGAGCGAAAACCAAACTGCGCCAGAGTGGGACACCATTTCCACAGCCAACATTAAGAGACACGCCGCCGAAGCGAAAGTCAGGTAGCCGCTCAAGTCCAGCGCGGTATTTTCGCCTTTGACATCGGGCATAATCCGCCAGCCCAGCAAGACGCCAAGCAGCCCTATGGGCAGGTTCAGCAGGAAAATCCAATGCCAAGATGCGTATTCGACCAAATAGCCGCCGACCAAAGGTCCGAATATCGGACCGATCAGCGCGGGCATGACGGCATAGTTGATGGCGTTGAGCAGTTGGGATTTGTCGTACACGCGCAAAATCGTCAGGCGCGGTACGGGTACCAACATCGACCCGCCTATGCCCTGAATCACCCGCGCCATCACCAGCATGGGCAGATTGGCTGCCGCCGCACACAATGCCGATCCGAGCATAAAAATGCCGATTGAGCCGAAAAATACGTTTTTAGTGCCGAACCTGTCCACCAAATAGCCGCTTAAAGGAATCAGCAGGGCAACGGTCAGCGTATAGGAAATCGCCGCCAGCTGCATATTGAGCGGCGATACTTTGAAATCTTTGGCGATTTCGGGCAGGGCGGTATTCAGAATCGTTGCGTCCAGCATTTGCATGAAAATCGCAATCGCCAACAGCAGGGGCAGCCATCGGGACGGGCGGACGGGCGGCGTTTCCGAAACGTTTGATTCGGTTTTGTTCATAGGGATGAATTGTAACTGATTTGGCAGGAGGTCGTCTGAAAGGCGGCTTGCTCTTTCAGGCTTTGGGATGAGAACCGGATGGCTGCTGGATAAATGGATTTTTTAGAGATTTGTTGACTTGAAGATGAAGAAACGAGCGGGTTGCGCCTATGGGGAAAGGCGGTGGGCAGGTTGTGTGTGGAACATTTATAGTGGATTAACAAAAATCAGGACAAGGCGATGAAGCCGCAGATAGTACAGATAGTACGGAACCGATTCACTTGGTGCTTTAAGCACCTTAGAGAATCGTTCTCTTTGAGCTAAGGCGAGGCAACGCTGTACTGGTTTAAATTTAATCCACTATATTTTGTCAAAAAGGTCGTCTGAAAACGGGCAATGCCGAGTTTCAGACGACCTTTGCGTTTTTAAGCTGCTTAAATCATCAGGCGATTTCGAGCCACATCACTTGGTAGGGGCGCAGCACCAAATCCTGATTCAATGCCACGGTTTCGCCGCTGATGAGGTCTTTGGCGCGGGCGGGCATGGCTTGCAGGGTGTGCGCGCTGATGGTTTGCGGGTGTTCGCTGAAGTTGCCGAACGCCAACAGCGCGTTGTTGCGGATGTAGCCGATGATGTGTTTGTTGTTAGTGTTGAAGGTAACCAGACGGCCACCGTTCAAACGCGGGTTGTTTTGGCGGATGTCTATCATGTGGCGCAGGCCTTGATAGATTTGTCCTGCCGCGGTTGACGGGTCGTGGCGCTGTTCGTACAACTCGGCGTTGTAACGCGGACGGTGCGCCCAGCGGCTGTCGTCGCTCTTGTTGCTGTCGTTCGACCAGTCGTCGTCGTTGAGCGTGCCGACTTCGTCGCCGAGATAAATCAGGGGCAGGCCGCCGGTACTCAGGGCGATGCTGTACAAGAGTTTGATGCGGTCAACGGCGTGCGGGTCATGTTGCGCCAAACCTGCCAAGGCGGCGGCAGTACCGCTGACGCGGCAGTCGCCGGTGTTGGGGTTGTATTGGAAGGGGACGCCGCGCGCGAAGCTGCCGTCGAAATGGTTGACGAAGAAGCGGTTGAGGAATTGGCGGTGGTCGTAGCCGTGGATGCCGAACTGCCATGCGTCTTCGTCGGCGAACGTCCAGCCGATGTCGTCATGGCTGCGGACGTAGTTGACCCATGCGGTATGGTCGGGCAGGTTGTGGCGGTAGGAGAGGGCTTGGTGGAGCAGGTTGACTTCGCGGGTGGCAAGGGTGTTCCACAACAATGCCATTTGCAGCGGGTTGTAGCCGATTTGGCATTCGTCTTGTCCGATGTATTGGACGACTTGGTCGGGGTGGACGATGGCTTCGGATTTGAAGAACACGGCAGGTGCGGCGATGCGCATGACGGCGTTGAACGCGCGGATTAAGGCGTGGGCTTGCGGCAGGTTTTCGCAATCCGTACCCATTTGTTTCCAAATAAAGGCAACGGCGTCCATACGCAGGATGTCGACGCCCAGATTGGCGAGGAACATCATTTCGCCTGCCATGGCGCGGAATACCCATGGATTGCTGTAATTCAAATCCCATTGGAAGGAATTGAACGTCGTCCATACCCAGCGTCCGTCTTCCAATTGGGAGAAGCCGCCCGGATGCTGGTCGGGGAAGATTTCGCGCAGGGTGCGGTCGTATTGGTCGGGCATCCAGCGGTCGGGGAAGATATAGTAGAAATTGTCGAAAAGCGGGTCGCCGGCGGCGCAGCGTTTCGCCCATTCGTGTTCGTTAGAAGTGTGATTGAAGATGAAATCGACGACGGCGGAAATGCCCGCTTCGTGCAGCGCGGCAATGACATCGCGCAAGTCGTCTATCGTACCCAAAGCCGGATTGACGTCGCGGTAGCTGCTGACCGCATAGCCGCCGTCGCTTTTGCCTTCAGGGCATTTAAACAGGGGCATCATGTGCAGATAAGTCAGCCCCAGTTCTTGAAAATAAGGGATTTTGGCTTTCAAGCCTTTCAAATCGCCTGCGAACAAATCGACATAACACACGCCGCCGACCTGTTTATTGGACAAAATCCAATCGGGGTCATTCTCACGCGCGGCATCGATGGCTTTCAGAGACTTGTCGCGTTGGGAATAGCTTTGCCATGCTTGGGCAATCAGTTGTTCCAGCATGGGCAGGACGGCTTCGTTGTCGTTGTAAACGTTGTCCAGCTCGTGCATCAGCTTGGGAAAATGCTCGTTCAAACGCCGGTCAAACTGTTTCCAGTCTTCGGAAGCTTCGACGGTCGCACGCTGTTTGGGGCTATATTCTGCCAAGGCGCGCTCTTTGAGATGATGCAGGGTCAAATCGACCTGTTGGGTCTGGGTCAACATGATGTTTACTCCGAGTTGAGGTTGGATTTGTTTGGAAGCCTGATTCCTGCTGCCTGCGCCGCTGAAACGCATGCAGGCTTAAGGCAAAATTGAGAAGTCCATCATACTGTAAGAAGCTGTTTGTGCATAGTAGCCTGAAATGGTTGGGAAAATAGGCTTTTAATCGGGTTGGGGTCGTCTGAAAACGGTGTGGATTTTTTCGTATAAAGTCGGGTGTGTTGGTATGGTTGGCATTTAATATTATATTGGGTGGCTATTTTGTAGATAAATGGCTCTATTTTTGATTTTTAAACATTAATTCGCTGCCATGTTGGCTGTGTATTTATCCAATAAGCAATATTTGGATATTGGGTGAGGAGGTGAACGCATTTATTTTCTTGGGTAAAGGACAACGGGCGTTTTTTGAAGAAGATAATTTTGTTTGATGGAAGTCAAAGGTCTTGGATGGGGAAGTTTAGGCGTATTGGCTTAGAAGAGCAGGGCGTTGCCATGAGTAAGTTTGAAGGGCATAAACATCGAAACAAAAGGTCGTCTGAAAACCTGCAATATCGGTTTTCAGACGACCTTTTGAGCTTTAAAGCGTTAACCGTTTACAGCGGCCATTTCAGCGCGGGATTGCTTTCGATGACAGCTTTAAACTGGTTTTGAATCCGCCCGATGGCTTCGTCGGAATCCGCCTCGAAGCGCAACACCAAAATCGGCGTGGTATTGGAGGCGCGCATCAGGCCGAAGCCGTCGGGGAATTCTACGCGCAGGCCGTCGATGGTGATGATTTCGGTCGCGCCTTCGAATTTGGCTTTGGCGGCGAGTTCTTCGATAACCTGATGGCCGTTGCTGCCTTCGGGCAGGTCGATGTTGAGTTCGGGCGTGGAAATGCTTTGCGGCAGCTTATTCAACACTTCGGATGGATTGTCGAAGGCGGACAGGATTTCCAAGAGGCGTGCGCCGGCGTACAGACCGTCGTCGAAGCCGAACCAGCGTTCTTTGAAGAAGACGTGTCCGCTCATTTCGCCGGCAACCAGCGCACCGGTTTTTTTCATGGCGGACTTGATGAAGCTGTGGCCGGTTTTTTCCATGACGGGTTCGCCGCCGTGTTCTTTAATCCACGGTGCCAGCAGGCGGGTGGATTTGACGTCGAAGATGACTTTCGCGCCGGGGTTGCGGCTCAAAACGTCTTGGGCGAACAGCATGAGCTGGCGGTCGGGATAGATGATGTTGCCGTCTTTGGTCACGACGCCTAAACGGTCGGCATCGCCGTCAAAAGCCAAGCCGATTTCGGCATCGCTGTTTTTCAGCGCGGCAATCAAATCTTGCAGGTTTTTTGGTTTGGAAGGGTCGGGATGGTGGTTGGGGAAATTGCCGTCCACTTCGCAGAAAAGTTCGGTTACTTCGTTGCCCAAACCTTTATAGAGCTTGCCTGCGAACGTGCCGCCTACGCCGTTGCCCGCGTCGATGGCGATTTTCATGGGGCGTTTGAGTTTGACGTGACCGACGATGTGGTTGTGGTATTCGCCGGAGATGTCTTTTTCAGTCACGCTGCCTTTTTTGTCGGAGGCAACCAGTTTGTCGGCTTCGATCAGGGCGAGCAACTCTTGGATGGCTTCGCCTGCGAGGGTCTCGCCGCCGAGCATCATTTTGAAACCGTTGTAATCGGGCGGGTTGTGGCTGCCGGTAATCATCACGCCGCTGCCGCCGCATTCGTTGATGGCGGCGAAATACAGCATGGGGGTGGCGACCATGCCGACATTGAGGACGTCGATGCCGCTGTCGGTAAAGCCGTGTTGGATGTGTTCCATCAATTCGGGACCGCTCAAGCGTCCGTCGCGTCCGAGTGCGATGCGGGTGATGCCTTTTTCGGCGGCTCTGGTGGCGATGGCTTTGCCGATAAGGTAGGCGGCTTCGTTGGTCAGGGTTTTGCCGACAATGCCTCGGATGTCGTAGGCTTTGAAGATGTCGCGGGCAATGTTTGCCATGATGGTTTCCTTTGTGATTGTGAATGGAAAACGGGCTTATTCTAACATAGGCAAAGGTCGTCTGAAGGCTTTCAGACGACCTTTAGGGGTTACATCAAATAACAATTGCTGCGGTTTCAATCAGTTACCGAAAGTGTTGCATTGGTTGATGTCGCCGCTGTCCAAACCGCGTTTGAGCCATGCCATGCGCTGTTCGGACGAGCCGTGTGTAAAGCTGTCGGGAACGACGTAGCCCTGCCCCTCTTTCTGCAGGCGGTCGTCGCCGACGGATTCGGCAGCCAGCATGGCTTTGGTGATGTCTTCGGCTTTGAAGATATTATTGTTGACGGCGTAATGCCCCCAAATGCCCGCGTAGCAGTCCGCCTGCAATTCGAGTTTGACGGAAAGGGCATTGGCTTCTTTTTTGCCGACCTGCTGCTGCATTCTGTGGACTTTGGGCAGGATACCGAGCAGGTTTTGGACGTGGTGTCCGACTTCGTGTGCGATGACGTAGGCAAACGCGGCATCGCTGGCAGAGTTGAGTTTGGTCTGCATATCTCTATAAAAATCTAAGTCGAGATAGACTTTTTGGTCACCCGGGCAGTAAAACGGGCCCATTGCCGATTGACCCATGCCGCAGGCGGTGGATGTACCGCCGTTGTATAACACCAGCGTGGTCGGGGTGTAATTTTGTCCGTGTTGTTTGAAATAGCTGCCCCAAGCTTTTTCCGTATCGGCGAGGACGACGCGGGCAAGTTCGTTCAACTCGGCTTCTTCCTGAGGCTTGAGCTGGGAGGTTTGGGTTGAACCCGTACCCATAGAAGGCGTGCCGACCAAGCCGCTCAAATCGACGCCGTAATAAGCACCGACCAAAACGACGATAATGCCGAGGATGCCGGGCGTTCTACCGCCGCCGCCTCCACCGCTGCTGCCGCGTCGGTCTTCTACGTTTTGACTCTGTTCGCGTCCTTTCCAATCCATCTTGTGTGTTCCTTGTTGTGAAGTGATATGGGGCTGATTATACCGTGAAGCGGGGCGGGACTTGTATAGTTGAGTGACAGATGGTATCCCAATCCGTTTTATAGGCTGAAAATGGGGATGAGGGGGCTTGAATCAAGCTTGATGAGGTCGTCTGAAAGCTGTTTTGCCAGTTTTCAGACGACCTTTGGGCATATAAACCGGAGGGGTCGTCTGAAAAGTAAAGGCTGATAAAGCGTTGGGTCTTTCAAACAACGACCGAGGGCAGTCAGGCTTTATGCCGGATTTCCCAACACTGATGGATTTTCTTGTTGCGGAAATCGTCGGGAACGGATTGTTTGGAAATGTCTTTCACGGCATATTGTTCCGATACCGAGTCGTTCAAGACGAAGCTGCGCAAGTTGTTGGAAAAGTACAAAATGCCGTCTGAAGCGAGCAGGTTCATCGCGTCGGCTATGAGTTTTGGGTGGTCGCGCTGGATGTCGAGGATGTCGAGCATCTTTTTGCTGTTGGAGAAGCTGGGCGGATCCATGACGATAAGGTCGAACTGTTTGCCTTCGGCGGCGGCGTTTTGCAGGTATTGGAACACGTCTGCGCGGACGATTTTGTGTTGTTCGGGGCTGATGCCGTTGAGTTCGAAATTGCGTTTCGCCCAATCGAGATAAGTGTTGGACAAGTCGACGGTTTCGCTGGACGCTGCGCCGCCGGTGGCGGCATAGACGGTGAAGCTGCCGGTGTAGGAAAACAGGTTGAGGAAGCGTTTGCCCGCTGCGGTTTCGCCGACTTTTTTGCGCGTGTTGCGGTGGTCGAGAAAGAGGCCGGTGTCGAGGTATTTGTCGAGGTTGACCCAAAACTTGCGGCCGTTTTCGGTGATGACGAAATCGTCGCCGGTTTTGCCGGTTTTCTCGTATTGCTGTAAGCCTTTTTGGCGTTCGCGGCGTTTGAGGTGGATTTGTTCGGGCGTAAAACCGGTAACGAAAGCGACGGCTTCCAATACTTCGGTAAGCCACGCCTCGTATTCTTCGGGCTGCATCAGCCAGCCGGTATCGTATTCCTGAAGGTGGATTTGGTCGCCGTAAACATCGACGGCGAAGGGGAATTGGGGGATGTCGCGGTCGTAAATGCGCCAGGCTTCGATGCCGTTGCGTTTTGCCCATTTCATGAGGTGTTTGATGTTTTTGCCCATGCGGTTGGCGAAGGGAGTGATGTCGGTCATGGTTTCAGACGGCCTTATCGGGGAAGTTTCCAGAATTCTTGGGCGGAGACGTAGTTGTTGCGGTCAAGGGTGTAAATAAGCGTATTGTCGGGCGCGGTCATGGCGGCACGGGTCTCGTTGCCTTTAAACGGAAAAATAATCAACATTTCAGAGCTGTTTTTAATATCGATGCCGTAGCTGGTTCTGCCGTTTTCATATTGGTATTTGTTTTGGGTGTATTCATAAACGGTTTGCGCGCCTTTTTCGTCTTTTACGGTAAAACTTTTTTCCGCGAAGCTGATTTCGGCTTTCGAGCCGTCGGGCGCCATTGCCTTCCATTCGCCGCGATAGGCTTCCGAACCGCTGCACGCGCTCAATAACAGGGACACAGTAAGGGCAGGCAATAGGGTGGCGGTTTTGAGCAGGTTCATGACGGCTTTATGGTAAGTTGATTGATGCGTCATTATAGCTTGATTTTGCGAAAAAAGTCTGTTTTGCTTGACCTCGGCAGGGTTCTACTTTATTATCCGCCGTTCGCCTTTTTATACGAAGCCATCGTCTTCCAACCTAAACCGCCGTTTCGGGCGCGTTTCTTTTATTGCTTGCTTATTTGCCAAGCCTTTCTGTGCAGGTTGTCGTCGATGTTAACCACAAGCAAGATGCTTGCGACAACCCTGTAACTTCACATTTCCCGTATCGTTACTTTCCTTTGCTTCAGGTCGTCTGAAAACTGTTCAGGCGTGCGCGTTGTTGTCTCTTTAGGATAGCCATGTCTATTAAATTTGCCGATTTGAACCTTGATAAAAACATTTTGTCCGCCGTAAGCAGCGAGGGTTACGAAAGCCCGACGCCGATTCAGGCGCAAGCCATTCCGTTTGCTTTGGAAGGCCGCGACATCATGGCTTCGGCGCAAACCGGCTCCGGCAAAACCGCCGCCTTCCTGCTGCCGACTTTGCAGCGGCTGACCAAACGCAGCGAGAAACCGGGCAAAGGCCCGCGCGCGTTGGTGTTGACGCCGACCCGCGAATTGGCGGCGCAAGTCGAGAAAAACGCGCTGGCGTACGCCAAAAATATGCGTTGGTTCCGCACCGTCAGCATCGTCGGCGGCGCATCTTTCGGCTACCAAACCCGCGCTCTGAGCAAACCGGTCGACCTGATTGTCGCCACGCCGGGCCGTCTGATGGACTTGATGCAAAGCGGCAAAGTCGATTTCGCCCGTTTGGAAGTGCTGATTTTGGACGAAGCCGACCGTATGCTGGACATGGGTTTTATCGACGACATCGAAACCATCGTCGAAGCCACACCGATCGACCGTCAGACTTTATTATTCTCCGCCACTTGGGACGGCGCGGTCGGCAAACTCGCGCGCAAACTGACGAAAAACCCTGAAATCATCGAAGTCGAGCGCGTGGACGACCAAGGCAAAATCGAAGAGCAACTGCTGTATTGCGACGATATGCGCCACAAAAACCGCCTGCTCGACCACATCCTGCGCGACGCCAACATCGACCAATGCGTGATTTTCACGTCCACCAAAGCCATGACCGAAGTCATCGCCGACGATTTGTACGAAAAAGGTTTCGCCGCCAACTGCCTGCACGGCGACATGCCGCAAGGCTGGCGCAACCGCACGCTGATGGATTTGCGCAAAGGCCGCTGCAAAATTTTGGTTGCCACCGACGTTGCCGCACGCGGTATCGACGTGCCGACCATTACCCACGTCATCAACTACGACCTGCCGAAACAGGCGGAAGACTACGTTCACCGCATCGGCCGTACCGGACGGGCAGGGCGCACGGGTATTGCGATTACCTTCGCCGAAGTGAACGAATACGTCAAAGTACACAAAATCGAAAAATACATCGGCCGTAAATTGCCCGAGCTGACCGTCGAAGGCATGGAACCGACCCGCAAGCGCAAATCCGCAGGCGGCAAGCCGAAAGGCAAAGGCGGCTGGGGCGATAGAAAATCCGGCGGCTGGCGCGGCGATAAGAAACCGGGTAAAGAAGGCTTCGGCGGCAAATCGCGCGGCGAAGGTTTCAAAAAAGAAGGATTTAAGAAAGGCGGCGAAGGCTTCAAAGGCAAACGTAAAGCCAACGATTCTTTCGGCTCGAAACCAAGCCGTCCAGCGAAAAGAGGCTGATGCTAAAGTCAAATCAATAGCTGTTATAGTGGATTAAATTTAAATCAGGACAAGGCGAGGCAATGCCGTACTGGTTTAAAGTTAATCCACTATATGAAGAAACTTTGATACCGCGTTGCCTAACAAAAAGGTCGTCTGAAAATTGATTTCAGACGACCT
>NZ_KV794971.1:529-19793 GCF_001808875.1 Neisseria sp. HMSC064E01 | reverse complement strand
GGTCGTCTGAAAATTGATTTCAGACGACCTTTTATTTTAAACGTTCAACTTAAGCAGCAAAACGTTTGGCAACTTCGTCCCAGTTGACGATTTCCCAGAAACCTTTCAGGTAGTTGGGGCGGCTGTTGCGGTAGTCGATGTAGTAGGCGTGTTCCCATACGTCGCAGGTCAGCAGCGGAGTGTTTTCAGTGGTCAGCGGAGTTGCCGCGTTGGAAGTGGAAACCAAATCCAATTCGCCGGCAGGGGTTTTTACCAGCCATGCCCAACCGGAGCCGAAAGTACCTGCCGCGCAAGCGGAGAATGCTTCTTGGAATTTCTCGAAGCTGCCCCATTTTGCGTCGATGGCGGCGGCCAGCTCGCCGGAAGGTTTGCCTTGACCTTTGGGCGTGAAACCCAGCCAGTAGAAGGTGTGGTTCCAAGTTTGGGCTGCGTTGTTGAACACGCCGCCTGAAGATTTTTTCACAATCTCTTCCAAAGGCAGGTTTTCAAATTCGGTACCTTTGATTTGATTGTTCAGATTGGTGATGTAGGTTTGATGGTGTTTGCCGTAGTGGAACTCCAAAGTCTCTTTGCTCAGATGTGGGGACAATGCGTCCAGTTCATAAGGCAGTTGTGGCAGCTTATGTTCCATTTTAGTGCTCCTAAATTATTTATATATGATTGTATTTTGGTAGTGTTCGTCGGATGGTGCGGGTGTTTGCCCGCATCAGGCAACGGTTGCCATTTTACCTGCTTTAGATTAAAGAAACTAGGGCAGGCCGATATTTCGAGTCTGCCGCAGTTTGAGAAAAATTGAGGGAAATCGAGTGTCGATACAGATATTTATCATGAATGAAGCAATGATTTCAGACGACCTTTTGCTATAATCCGTCCGTTTCCCCAAGCACCTTTTGATATGGACACCCCAAAAGCCTTTGCCATACTCGGCCCGACTGCAGGCGGGAAAACCGCCCTCGCCTTGAAAATCGCCGAAGCCCTACCGGTTGAAATCATCAGCCTCGATTCCGCGCTGGTGTACCGCGATATGGACATCGGCACGGCAAAGCCGACGGCAGCCGAGCTTGAAGCCGTGCCGCACCACCTTATCGACATCATCCCGCCGACGGAGTCTTACAGCGCGGCGGAGTTTGTCGGCGACTGCGTGCGACTGGCGGAGGAAATCCGCGCGCGCGGCAGGCTGCCTTTGATTGTCGGCGGCACGATGATGTATTTCCACGCGCTGACCGAAGGCTTGAACGACCTGCCCGAAGCCGATGCCGCCGTGCGCGCCCGGTTGCAGGAAGAAAAACAACGATACGGCTTGGCGCATCTGTATCAAAACCTGCAAACCATAGACCCTGAAACCGCAGGTCGTCTGAAACCGAACGACAGCCAACGTATCGAACGTGCTTTGGAAGTGTACCGCCTGACCGGCAAGCCTTTGAGCGCGCATTTTACCGAAAAAGCCGAATACACCCCGCCGCTCGACCTTTGCACCACCGCCCTGATTCCCGAAAACCGTGCTTTGCTGCATGAAAACATCGCCCGCCGTTTCACGCAAATGCTGGAACAAGGCTTCATCGACGAAATGCGCGCCCTGCGCCAAAAATATCCCGAGCTGACCGCCGATATGCCCTCCATGCGCTGCGTCGGCTACCGGCAGGCATGGGATTACCTCGAAGGCTTGACCGATTACGACACCTTTGTCGAAAAAGGCATTGCCGCCACCCGCCAGCTTGCCAAACGCCAACTCACTTGGCTGCGCAAAATCCCATTGGCGCACAGCATCGACCCATACACTGACGGCAACCACGTTCAGACGACCTTGGCACTTGTCCGCCGCCATTTCCAAATTTAAAACGCCATGCCGACCCTGTTGACCACGCCGCCCGTCGCCCCGCAAACCTTAGCCGCCCTGCAAGCCCTCGGCATCCGCAGCGTAGAGGGGCTGCGCGACACCGGTTCTGTCCAAGCCTTCCTGCTGCTCAAAGCCGCCGGACTGACCGTTACCCGCAGCACGCTTTGGCAACTCGAAGCCCTGCTGCTCGGCATCAAACCACAAGAGCTGCCGCAAACGCAAAAAACCGCTTTGGAACAAGCCCTTAAAAACCATCCGCCCGTTGCCGTCTTCCCCACGTCGTCTGAAATGGAAACCTTCATGCGCGCCGCCTTAGTGCAGGCAGAACAATCCGCCCGCATCGGCGAAATCCCTGTCGGCGCGGTCGTCGTCTCCAGCAACCAAATCATCGCCGCCGCCCACAACACCTGCGTCAGCGACCACGACATCAGCCGCCACGCCGAAATCCGCGCCCTTGCCGCCGCAGGTGCCGCCCTCCAAAACTACCGCCTCGACGGCTGCGACCTCTACATCACGCTCGAACCCTGCGCCATGTGCGCCTCCGCCATCATCCAAGCCCGCGTCCGCCGCGTCATCTACGGCGCGGCTGAACCCAAAACCGGCGCCGCGGGCAGCGTAGTCAATCTGTTTGCCAACCCGCTGCTGAACAAGCACACGGCAATCAAAGGCGGCATCTTGGAAGACGAATGCAAAGCTGTTTTGCAGGCATTTTTTCAGGCGAGGCGCAAACAGTATTAAGCGCAAAAAAGGTCGTCTGAAAGCTTAAATCCAAGATTTCAGACGACCTTTTGAGAGATTGCGAACTTTGTTTCATCCCGTTTTTCAGCAATTCTGATAAATATCCGGCGCGCCGTATTAAAATACGGTTTTCAGACGACCCCATCCATAAGGAACCCGCCATGCATACCGAAGCCGTTTTAACCGTATTGAAAAACCTGCAAAACCAAATCTGCGCCGCGCTTGAGCAAGAAGACGGCGGGGCAGTGTTTGCGCGTGAAGAATGGACGGGCAAATTGGGCGTAGGCGAAACCCGCGTGTTGAAAAACGGCGCGGTATTCGAGCAGGCGGGAGTTAACTTTTCGCATGTGAAGGGCAGCAAAATGCCCGCTTCGGCGACGGCGCACCGTCCTGAACTGGCGGGCGCGGCATTTGAGGCGATGGGCGTGTCGCTGGTGATTCATCCGAAAAATCCGTATGTGCCGACCAGCCATGCGAACGTACGCTTTTTTATCGCGTATCCGGAAGGCGGCGAGCCTGTGTGGTGGTTCGGCGGGGGCTTTGATTTGACGCCGTTTTATCCGTTTGAAGAAGATATTTTGCACTGGCACACGGTCGCGCGCGACGTATGCGCGCCATTTGGGGAAGCGGTTTATCCCGAGTTCAAAAAATGGTGTGACGAGTATTTTTACCTGAAACACCGCAGCGAAACGCGCGGCGTGGGCGGTTTGTTCTTCGACGATTTGAACCGCTGGGATTTCGACACCTGCCTGAATTTCATCAAGGCGGTCGGCAAAGGCTATATCGAAGCGTATCTGCCGATTGTGGCGAAACGCAAAAATACGCCATACAGCGAACGCGAACGCGATTTCCAGCTTTACCGGCGCGGGCGTTATGTGGAATTTAATTTGGTTTGGGACAGAGGCACGCTGTTCGGCCTGCAAAGCGGCGGACGCACGGAAAGCATTTTGATGTCCATGCCGCCTTTGGTGCGCTTCGAGTATCAATACGCGCCGGAAGAAGGTTCGCCCGAAGCGCGCTTGAACGAATTTCTCACCGCCCGCGACTGGCTCTCGGAGATGAAATAATGGCGGATAAACGCAAGCCCGACGCCCATCCTTCGGACAAATTCATCCTTGCCATGATTGTCATGGCGGTGTTCCTGTTTATCATCATCGGCGGCGGATTTATCGCCGTAGAATATTTTAAGGCGCATCCCGAAGTGTTTGAATTGAAGCCGCCTGCGAAATAGTGCAAACAGATAAAAAAGGTCGTCTGAAACTTTTCAGACGACCTTTTTCAGCTTTAAAACCCTTGTTTTACAAAACAGCCAAAGCCGCGTCGTAATTAGGTTCGTTGGCGATTTCGGCAACCAATTCGCTGTGCAAGACTTTGTCGTTTTCGTCCAAAACCACAACGGCGCGTGCAGTCAGTCCGCGCAACGGGCTGTCGGTCAGAGCAACACCATAATCAGCGGCAAAGCTGCTGCGGAATGTGGACAGGTTCACCACGTTGTCCAAACCTTCCGCGCCGCAGAAGCGTGCTTGGGCAAACGGCAGGTCGGCTGAAATGCACAATACGACCGCGTTGTCTAAAGAAGACGCGCGTTGGTTGAACGTACGCACGGATTGGGCGCATACGCCGGTATCGACGCTTGGGAAAATGTTCAATACTTTGCGTTTGCCCGCAAAATCCGCCAAAGTTTTGTCGGACAGATCGCCAGCAGTCAGGCTGAATGCAGGTGCGGTTTGACCAGCGGCAGGCAGGTCGCCGGAAGTGTGGACAGGGTTATCGTGGAAAGTAATTTGAGCCATAAGGGTTTCCTTTTTGGAAGTTGACTGGAAAATTAATAGAGCGAAATGAATCGGTTATCGGTATCGGGCGAGGGCTCGAAGATTGCGCATAGCAAAATGGACCAACGCCGCGACAGCCGACAGTATAGCTGAAACCTTTGTCTATTGGATTTTGACGAAATGTGTTATATCCGTTTTCACTTCGTAGAAGAAACGTTTTCAGACGACCTCTCAACAAGGGACTTGAAATGAAAAGTGATGCAGGCATATATTCGCCATGGGCTTTGCTTTATAATGATGACAGTCAAACATAACGACATAAGCATTTGGAATCAATAATGAAAAAAATTGTAATGGCACTTATCGCCACCATTTTGTCAGCGGGCGCAAATGCAGCGGATACTTATGGTTATCTCGCCATGTGGCAAAACCCGCATGACGGCAATGATGCGCTGCTGATTAAAACGACTAAAGAAAATATGTCGCAAATCGAGGCAAATGCGGAGCTGGAAGCGTTTTGCCGCGGGCAGGACACGCTTTCCGGCGTGCAAAACGGCGAGGCGACAGGCTGTAAATCCGTTGTTCCGCTTCATAACACCTGCATCGCCGTCGCGTACCCGAAATCGGAAGGCAAGCTGACGACTGACAATGCGGTTGTGATTACTTCGCCGCGCTTTAAGAGCGTGCATCAGGTCGCGTTGAATCAGTGTATTAAGAAGTACGGTTCGCAAGGTCAATGCGGCTTGGAAACGGTGTACTGTACTTCAAGCGCGTATTACGGCGGTACAGTCAAAACGTTGTTGAACCGATTGAAGGCGCAATAAATGGTGTAAAAAGGTCGTCTGAAAACCGCATAATGGCTTTCAGACGACCTTTCAATTCATATTCTATGTAAACGGGCAAGGAAAAATCTGATGATTGATTATATAAAAATGTATGAAAACATGAGTGTTTCTAAGGAAGTAAGCAGTCTGAACTTTCCGCTTTATTTCCATTTCAAACTTTTATCCATTGCCAATGATTTTTTTGTCAGAGACGAAGCGGGGAACGAAATCGCTTATACGCGGCAGAAAATGTTTAAGCTCAAAGAGTCGATTCAGGTTTTCCCCAATCGCGATCAGAATACGCCTGTGTTTACGATTCAGGCGGACAGGGTTATTGATTTTGGTGCGACCTATGTCATTCAGAATGCTTCCGGTACGGTTTTGGGGAAAGTGGTGCATGAAGGGGTCAAGTCGCTTTGGCGCACCAGCTATCAGGTGACGGACGCGGAAGGTCAACTGCTCTTCCATATCCGTGAAAAAAATCCTTGGGTGGCTGTGTTGGATAAAATGGTAGGAGAGGTTCCGTATCTGGGTTTGTTGACAGGTCTTGTCTTCAATCCGACTTATTTGATTACCCGACCCGATGATACGGTGGTGTACCGTTTGAAGAAATTGAGGGCGTTGTGGGAGGGCAAATTCAGTTTGCACAAAGAAACCCAAGCGGCTTCGAGCGACGATATCCTGATATTAAACGCCGTCATGTTGTTTTTATTGATGGAAAAAAATAAAGGGTAAGGCGCGCGGTCGGCATATCGCATCCATTCACATTCAAACATTTTCATTTCTAGGACGCGCTGATAAAATAGCTCGTCTGAAAAGTATAGAAGAATCAAAACAATGAGTATTGCCAATAATAAAAAAGCCTTTCACGACTTCTTTATCGAAGACCAGCTCGAAGCCGGTTTGGTATTGGAAGGTTGGGAAGTCAAAGCCATCCGCGCCGCGAGGGTGCAGTTGAAAGAAAGCTATATCTACTGGAAAAAAGACGCTTTTTATCTGGTCGGCTGCCATATTACCGCGCTGCCGACTGCCTCGACACACGTCAAACCCGATCCCGTCCGTCCGCGTAAGCTTTTGCTCAAGCAATCCGAAATCAACAAGCTCATCGGTAAAACCGAGCGCGCGGGTTATACCATTGTGCCGTTGAACCTGCACTTCACGCGCGGCAAAATCAAAATGGAAATCGGCTTGGCGAAGGGTAAAAAACAACACGACAAACGCCAAAGCCTGAAAGAAGCCGACTGGAAACGCGAAAAACAACGTTTGATGAAAAATGTACGCTGAGGCTGATAGCAGCTTGAATTGACCGCTGGACGCCGATGCCGCCGCAAACGTGTGTCAACCGTTTACACATCAAGCCCTATGTTTGCAAAAACATACCCAAGATTGCTTTCTTCAGGCTTTTCAGACGACCCATGCGACCCAATAATCAGGGTCGTCTGAAATTTTACGGAGTAACGCCATGTCTCGCTCTTCGCTTTTCCTGCCGCTGTTTTTGATTATCTTCGGTGCCGTTTGGTTTTTGAAAACGACGGACATCCTGCCCGCAACTTCGACCATCGTGTCCGCCGGTATGGTGATGGCGGGGATTGCAGTTTTGGTGATGGACGGTGTCAACAAGCAGTCTATCGTGTCCGGCCCGCTGCTGGTGTATATCGGCGCGGCGGTGTATCTGCACAATCAATACTGGCTCGGCTATTCGCCGCTGGTTGCTTTGGGAATGATGGTGCTGGGCTGCCTGCTGCTGCTTTCGCGCAGCGATATGGTGCCTTATAAGCAGCATAAACAGCAGGATAACTAAGCCCCTCTCCCTGCAAAGGTCGTCTGAAAATGGTATAATCCGCCGTTTTCAGACGACCTGTTTTGTTATCGGAATCCCGTTTTGAAACAGTCAGACCGTTTCCTATCACTCTGCAAAGTTCCCGCCATGACCCAAGACAAAATCCTCATCCTCGACTTCGGTTCGCAAGTTACCCAGCTTATCGCCCGCCGCGTGCGCGAAGCCCATGTTTACTGCGAGCTGCATTCCTTCGACATGCCTTTGGACGAAATCAAGGCCTTCAATCCGAAAGGCATCATCCTCTCCGGTGGCCCCAATTCCGTTTACGAATCCGACTATCAAGCCGATACCGGCATCTTCGATTTGGGTATTCCGGTTTTGGGCATCTGCTACGGAATGCAGTTTATGGCGCACCACTTGGGCGGCGAAGTGCAGCCCGGCAACCAGCGCGAATTCGGTTACGCGCAAGTCAAAACCATCGACAGCGAACTGACCCGCGATATTTACGACGACGCGCCCAATACGCTGGACGTATGGATGAGCCACGGCGACAAAGTGTCCAAGCTGCCCAACGGCTTTGCCGTTATCGGCGATACCCCGTCATGCCCGATTGCCATGATGGAAAACGTCGAAAAACAATTCTACGGCATCCAATTCCACCCCGAAGTGACCCACACCAAACAAGGCCGCGCCCTGTTGAACCGCTTTGTCTTAGACATCTGCGGTGCGCAACCGAGCTGGACGATGCCGAACTACATCGAAGAAGCCGTTGCCAAAATCCGCGAACAGGTCGGCAGCGACGAAGTGATTTTAGGTCTTTCTGGCGGCGTGGACTCTTCCGTAGCCGCCGCGCTGATTCACCGCGCCATCGGCGACCAACTGACTTGTGTGTTTGTCGATCACGGCCTCTTGCGCCTGAACGAAGGCAAAATGGTGATGGATATGTTCGCCCGCAACTTGGGTGTGAAAGTGATTCACGTCGATGCCGAAGAGCAATTCATGGCGAAACTCGCAGGCGTTACCGATCCCGAGAAAAAACGCAAAATCATCGGTGCGGAATTTATCGAAGTATTTGATGCTGAAGAAAAAAAACTCACCAACGCCAAATGGCTGGCGCAAGGCACGATTTACCCCGACGTAATCGAATCCGCAGGCGCGAAAACCAAAAAAGCCCACGCCATCAAGTCGCATCACAACGTCGGCGGCCTGCCCGAAAACATGAAACTCAAGCTGCTTGAGCCGTTGCGGGACTTGTTCAAAGACGAAGTGCGCGAACTCGGCGTTGCCTTGGGCTTGCCGCGCGAAATGGTGTACCGCCATCCGTTCCCCGGCCCCGGTTTGGGCGTGCGTATCTTGGGCGAAGTGAAAAAAGAATACGCCGACTTGCTGCGTCAGGCGGACGACATTTTCATCCAAGAATTGCGCAACACTATCGACGAAAACGGCACATCTTGGTATGACCTGACCAGCCAAGCCTTCGCCGTGTTCCTGCCCGTGAAATCCGTCGGCGTAATGGGCGACGGACGCACTTACGACTACGTCGTCGCGTTGCGCGCAGTCATCACCAGCGACTTCATGACCGCACACTGGGCAGAACTGCCGTACTCGCTGCTCGGCCGCGTGTCCAACCGCATCATCAACGAAGTCAAAGGCATCAACCGCGTGGTTTACGATGTAAGCGGCAAACCGCCTGCCACGATTGAGTGGGAATAAAAGTAAAGATATAAACGCATAAAAAGGTCGTCTGAAATGGTTTCAGACGACCTTTTGGTTTTTATAAAAGAATAATGGAGCAGGGAGATGGCCGAAGTGCGTTTAGACAATATAGTGGATTAACTTTAAACCAGGACGACGTTGCCTCGCCTTAAGCTCAAAGAGAACGATTCTCTAAGGTGCTGAAGCACCCAAGTGAATGGTTCCGTACTATCTGTACTGTCTGCGGCTTCATCGCCTTGTCCTGATTTAAATTTAATCCACTATATAAGGAGAAAACGCGATGTCGTCCTAACGAATTTCATTTGCCAAAAAATAAAGCGGTCGTTCATGTAGCAAATACAGAACGACCGCTTGAGTTCAGCACCATTTTAGATTGTCTTCAACAGCAAACAACTAAGGGTCTGCTGTCTTAATGATTCATGGCATGAATATATAGAAGACAAATCATGCAATACCGTTATTCAAGGGTTTATTTTTTCTCTTTCGGCATTTGAGATACCAAGGACAGGTTTACATCCAAGCCTTCGATTTGGAAGTGAGGACGGGCAAACAGACGGACTTTGAAGAAGCCGGGGTTGTCTTCGATATCTTCAACCAAGACTTTGGCTTCACGCAAAGGATGCGTTGCCTGCAACTCGTCGCTTGGGTCTGTCATTTCAGTAACCAATGTATTGATCCAAGTGTTCAATTCCAGTTCGAGCATACGGCGGTCTTTGGTTGTACCGATGTTTTCGCGTTGGATCAGCTTGAGATAGTGAGCCAGACGGGAAAGCAGGAAAACGTAAGGCAAACGGGCATTGATGCGGCTGTTTGCCGTCGCTTCTTTGGTTTCGTAGAGCGCAGGTTTTTGCGCTGAGTTGGCCGAGAAGAAGCAGGCGTAATCGCGGTTTTTATAGAAAGACAGCGGTACGAAACCCAAGTTGGCAAATTCAAATTCACGGGTTTCAGGAATCAGGACTTCGGTAGGAATTTTCACTTGGTTGCCAGTACCCAAATCATACATATGGATAGGCAAATCTTCGATCAAACCACCGGCTTGAGGTCCGCGGATTTGGACGCACCAGCCATTGTTAATAAAGCTGCGAACCATGTTGGCAGCGAAGGCAAAGGATGCGTTTGCCCATAAGTAACGATCGTGTTCAGTGCCCTTAACTTGTTCTTCGTAATTGAAGCTGCGTACAGGAACTGTATCACTACCGTAAGGCAGGCGGGCGAGGAAGCGGGGCAGGGTCAAACCGATATAGCGCGCATCATCGGTTTCGCGGAAGCTTTTCCATTTGATGTATTCGGCACGGTCCATATAGTTCGCCAAATCCTGAATGCCGGCGACTTCTTCCATGCTTTCCTTCCCGAAGAAAGATGGACCGACAGAGCCGATGAATGGCATGTGTGCAGAGGCGGAGACGCGTGAAATATTGCGCAGCAAAGCCATGTCTTGCGGGCTGCGGTCAAATTCGTAGTTGGAGATGACTGCGCCGATAGGTTCGCCGCCCGGGGTGTCGTATTCATTGCTATAGGTGTGGCGATACAGTCCGCTTTGGACGATTTCAGGCGCATCTTCAAAGTCTTGAATTAAGTCTTCTTTGGATACGTCGAGAATTTCGATTTTAACGTTGTGACGGAAGTCTGTACGGTCAACCAAGAATTTCAGACCGCGCCATGCAGATTCGATTTTTTGGAATTCTTCGTTATGGAGGATTTCATCTAATTGGCGGCTGAGTTGTTCGTCAATGCGTGCGATATGGTAGTCCAACAGGCTTTTGTCGAGGCGTTCTACTTTTTGAGATGAGTCTTGAATCATCTTTAAAAATACGCTGACCGCCGCTGCGATGCGTTCATCCGCAGAGGCTTCGGACATTTTTTCGGCGCTTTGGAACTGTTCGATGTCGATGACGGAGTCGACGGCGTTTAAGTTGATTTTTTGACACAGCGCTTCATAAACGCTGGCTGTGTTTTCTTGTTCTATAACGGTTGTTTGGGCTTCTTGGCGTTTTTGCATATTTTAAATCCTTACGGGTGTTTTCAGACGACCTTGTGTTTTATTTGTTAACAGGTGCAATTTTTTCGAGGCGGTCGCGCAGTTCGGCAGACAGATTTTCGTCACGCAAGATGGTTTCCAGTTCGCGACGGAATGCCGAATCGTCCAATAGGTTGGATTTCAAATCACGGAGCAGGTTGCGCATAGCCAATAAAGCACGCAGCTCGGGAACATTTTGTGCAATTTGTTCCGGGTGGAAATCCCGCATAGATTTGAAATTCAAATTAATGTTCATCTCGCCGCCGGCCGGGGAGAGGGTGTTTTTCACAGTCAGGTTGGCTTTGGGGTTGAAGTCGGACAATACGGAGTCAAAGTTGTTTTTGTTGATATTGACTTTTTCTTTTTCGGCAAGGTCGCGTTTGTCTTGGCCATTGCTGTAATCACCAGTGACTAAAAGTTTGAGCGGAAGCTCGACTTTTTTCTGTGCGCCTCCGGTATGGAGGTCTAGTTTGATATTGATACGTGAAGGTGGAACTTCGTTTTGGAAACTTTTGCTCACGGCTAATCCTATTCTCTGTTATGTGTTGAAGGGGGAATCTTTTGTTCAAAATGAAATATAAATACTGAATTTAGATATATTTCTATCTAAATAGTATAAATGTTAGGTATACTGTTGTCTATTGCATTCAAAATTTATCTGACAAAAGGTATTTAAAAGGTATAAACAGTGAAATTTCATAAACCATTATGGGAAGAGGGTGTCTTGCTCTCTCCTCAGCACTTCCAACAACAAAACATTTTTAATAGTTACATTTATGCAACAGTAATAAAATTGATGGGTGAATTCAAGTGGGGATGTTTTCGTTGCGAGTTCGATCAGCAGACACTTGAGTTAGGAAAAATTAAATTGAATGAACTTCAGGCCTGCCTGCCGGACGGAACCTTGATTGATTTGCAGTCGGGCAGTGGCTCTGTTGAAGTTCGTGACATTAATAGCCTGCCTATGAGAGCAAGAAATACAGTGTTGCTGGCTCTTCCGGTTTATCAAGCGCATGTACCGAATTTGGTCGATGAAAACGGTGCTGGAAATACCCCTAGACGGTTTGTGAAAAAGTTCGAACAAGTTGAAGATTTATTTTCCGCTGAGGAGGCAGAACTTGCCGTTGAGCAATTAAATTTACAAATTCGTTTTGATTTCGAGGATAATGACGATTACATTACATGCCCCATCGGCGTAGTGGGAAAAAACGAGAATGGGGCATTGATTTGGTCTAAAGACTACATCCCTCCATTATTGTCGATTACAGGTTCGGAAGTTTTACTTTCATGTCTAAATAGAATCACTTTGCTGGTGTTGTCCCGTATAGATAACTTATCTGCCCGCCGCCGGGCGCGTAGTGAAAATACGGTCGATTTTTCTGTGTCTGATTCGACATTGTTTTGGTTCTTGCACGGATTAAATACGATTTATCCTGAATTGAAACATTTGAATGATTATCCGCAGCAACATCCAGAGGAGCTTTATAAGCTCTTGGTTCGTCTGCTTGGAATGTTGTACACATTCAGGGTGAGTGAATCAGTTAATGAGATGGAGCCATACGATCACTTTGATTTGTTTGGAACCTTCAACCGTTTGGAGTTGAAAATCCGCAGTTTGTTAGATGAAGTAATTCCATCACCTGTCATCGAATTGTCGTTAGAACATACAAAATCTACACACTGGCGTGCTCAGATATTTGACAGCAGAATTGATGATAATGCGGAGTTTTATATCTCGGCTCATTCTGATTCCGTTGTTTTTGCTGAATTGCAGAAGCAATTGCCATTGGTCAGCAAAATCGGTGCGCCTGAAGATGTGGAACGCGTTATCAATACGGCAGTAATGGGAGTGCCTTTGCAGTTGTTGAATCAAACTCCTCCTGGTTTGCCGTTCCGAATGGATAATGTTTACTTCAGATTAGACAAACGACATGTGGCATTTTCAAGAATGATGCAATCGCAGGTATGTAGTATTTACGTTCCAACATCTATACCTAATTTACATTTAAGCTTATTTGCAGTAGTGAGTATTTAGTATGAACCATAATCCATTGATTCGAAGTGAATTAAGAGATACTGCTTTGACTGTATCCGCATTATCGGCAGGTTTTAGTCCCGAGCATGCCTCAACATGGTATGAGTATTGCAAAACTTTGGTAGAAAACTTAAGAAAGAATTTAGCAAGCTCTGGGCGTAGTGCAGAGGAGATTGAAGAGATTTCTTATGCGCAGTGTGCCCTTTTGGATGAGGTTGCACTGCAGAATCTGCAAGGAAGTGATAGGGAAGTATGGGAAATGAATCCCATGCAAGTACATTTCTTCCAATCATATAATGCAGGCGATGTGTTGTGCGACAAAATTGAAAAGCTATGCAAAACAGGAAGTGCTAATTCTTTGATCGCTGAGGCATATTTGAGTGTAATCAATTTAGGCTTCAAGGGGCGTTATATTTTAGATGAAGTGGCTCTCCAAAATTCACAAAATAGCTTGAAAAAAATGGTTTCTGGATTGTCTAGCAATGCGGTAACTCAAGATGGACAAATATTCTATGTTGATCGTAAAAGCATGCCTCTTAAGAGTTTGCTGACGATTAGTCCGATATGGGTATTTATCTGTTGTTCTGTTATTGCAGTAGTAGCTTATTTTGCATTTGGATACTATCTGGATACTTTGGCTGAACAAACTCAAGCATTATAAATTTAGAGTAATTTCATAATGACTTATCAAAAGCTCTCGTCTTTCATTATTTTTATAGTAGTTGAGCTTATACTGTTTTATGTATTGGCAATATATTGGCAAGCTAGTTGGATGCTGAAAGGCGGTATTCTAGCTTTGTCAATTGTTGCTATCTTGTGTGTTTGGTTAATCAGACAGCGTAAGAACAAGGAAAACATCAGTATCGGTTCAGAAGTTTGGCAGCAAATTGCGACAGAATTAAATAATACGGGATTTACCGAGCGCTACGTTTTGCGTATGCCTGATTCTGCAGTGAAGATGTCAAATTTAGTCGAGAGATATGATGACACAGTATATATAAATATTTTTAATCCAGAACATTTATACACTGTAGTTTGGAATCTGCTTCAGAATATAGCCCGTAAACAAATCTCACTCAGCATAGAGCTGGTGTTGTCTCCCGCCATAAATTCCGATGTGTCTATGGTTATGCGTGGGTGGTTGCGCAATATATTGTTTTTGCAGAAAAAGATGGGTATATCTATACCTGTGAGTTTCGTTACCCGTGCTCCCTTTCTTTTTAAAGAGTCTTCAGATAAAAGAGAGCTATTTTTTGCCTTAAAAACTCAAGGCAGATGGAATGTATTAAGTATTGAGCAGTTTTTTACTGATTTTAAAGAAAGTCTGTCTATTGAGTTTTTACAGCAAAATAAACAATCAAACGGCTGTCAATATATCTGGCTGATCGAAGCACTCAATTGCGTCGAAGAGCAATTGTTGAATCGTACAGACGGGGGGTGGGAATATGTCGATGTACGCAGCTTAAGTGTAGTTGACGATGGAGACTGCCAAGCCAAATCAGTATGGGCAACTTACATATCTAAGAATACACAAGGGTTGATCCATTCTTTTAATAATTATCAAGGTAATCAATTTCAATATATTCATACCGAATTGTCAGATAAATATACCGTTTATCATAAAAATCATGCTATTGATATACTTTTTAAAGTATTATCTGTTTGTGCATTAGGTTTTTTATCTGCTTCGTTTTTCTCTATGAAAAACAATAGCCGTTTAATAGAACAAATCAGTCGGCATATAGAAAATGTTCGGTCTGAGGAAAATTCAAATGAGCGGCAACAACATTTGGTATTGCTAAAGCAGGATTTGCAATTGCTTGAGAAATACCGTGATGAGGGTGTACCAGCACATTTAGGATTAGGGTTATATCGTGCGGATTTATATATTCCAAAGTTAAAAGCCTTAATGCCGAAAGATCCTCCACCTCCAAAACCGATAAAACCGGAACCTGTGAAACCTGTAGTTATTACTTTAGACAGCTTGGCTTTGTTTGAAACAGGTCAGTTTGAACTAAAAAATAATGCCAATAAAGCATTGATTGGTGCATTAAAAGCAATTGAGTCACATCCTGATACACGAATTTTAGTTGAAGGACATACTGATAATGTTGGAAATCCTGTTTCTAATCAGCAGTTATCAGAGAAACGTGCTCAATCAGTTAAAGATTGGTTGGTTATCTCTTCTAATGTTCCGGAGAGTCGGTTCGAGGTTAAAGGATTGGGTGATACCAAACCCATTGCAGATAATCAGACGGAAGAAGGTAAGGCTAAAAACCGTAGGGTCGAGATCATACTGATTCCGGCTGTAAAACAGTAACTCTAATGCAGCACAAGTTGCTTTAAGCCTCAAAACTTAAGGCGTTTTCAATAAAACTAAGGAGTAAAAATATGGCAATTCCTGCTTATATGTGGTTGAAAGATGACGGCGGTTCCGTTATTAAAGGTTCTGTTGACGTCAATGGTCGCGAAGACAGCGTTGAAATCGTTGAGTTTCTGCACAATGTCCGTATTCCTACGGATGCCAATACTGGCAAACTGACAGGTACTCGCGTTCACGAACCTATCGTATTGTTCAAAGAATACGATGCTTCTTCACCATACCTGTACAAAGCAGTAACAACTGGTCAAACTTTGAAAGAAGTAGAGATCAAGTGGTATCAAATTGACGCTTCCGGTCAAGAGAAAGAGTATTTCAATACCAAACTGGACAACGTTAAAGTTGTAGCAGTAGGTCCTGTAATGCACAACATCAAAGATCCTGCTCGCGAACGTTACAATCACTTGGAACGCGTTGAATTGCGTTACGAAAAAATCACTTGGACTTATAAAGACGGAAACATCATTCATTCCGACAGCTGGAACGAAAGCCGCGCTTAATAATCCACATAAAGTGCTGCCTGATAAAGGTAGCACTTTTTTATAACACATTTTTACATCAGGGATATCAAATGTCTGCACATGATCAAGCATTATTATTACGTCGTCTGAACACGCATTGTCAGCAGGCGATGGAAGCTGCAGCCGGCTTATGTCAAACACGAGGTCATGCCGAAATTACGGTTGACCATTTATTTATCAAATTGCTCGAACTAGGGGATGGAGACGTTAATGCCTTATTGAGGCGTTACGAAATTGATTTAGAAAATATTTGGAATCCTTTGTTGAGTACGATGGACAAACTTCCACGCAATGTTCGTGGTAATCCTTCTTTGTCTAAATCATTGATTAGTTTATTGTCGGATGCATGGTTGTTGGCAAGTGACGAAGGTGTATCTGAAATCCGTTCAGCTTACCTGTATCAGGCATTGCTGAAATCTCCTTACCGTCTGATGACGCAGGAAGCATGGCCCTTATTAAGCCTGACTGAAACACAGATAGGTCGTCTGAAAACTTGGTTGGACGAAGTTTCTATCGAAGGCGAGAATAATACATTTGCGCAGCCAGCTTCAGAAGAAAGTCAGCATACAGTTTCAGCGGAATCAAAGCCCCAACAAACCGCTACAGCGGGACAAAACGATGCGCTTGCACGTTTTACCGTCAATTTGACCGAAAAAGCCGCTCAGGGCGGTATTGACCCTGTATTTGGACGTGAAACTGAAATCCGTCAAATGATGGATATTTTATCGCGTCGCCGTAAGAACAACCCTATTTTGGTTGGCGAACCGGGTGTCGGTAAAACTGCATTGGTAGAAGGTCTGGCATTGAAAATCGCTTCGGGCGAGGTGCCTAAGATATTGGAAAACACCCAAGTATTGGTGTTGGACTTAGGTCTTCTGCAAGCCGGTGCGGGGGTGAAGGGTGAATTTGAACAACGCCTGCGCAATGTTATTGAGGCTGTTCAAAATTCTGAAGAACCCGTTTTATTATTTATCGACGAAGCACATACGTTAATCGGTGCCGGAAACAGCGCGGGTGGCGCGGATGCAGCCAACCTCTTAAAACCGGCTTTGGCGCGGGGTGAGTTGCGTACTATCGCAGCAACAACCTGGAGCGAATACAAACAATATTTTGAAAAAGACGCCGCGTTGGAACGCCGTTTCCAAATGGTCAAGGTTGATGAACCTGATGACGAGGCTGCTTTCACAATGCTTCGCGGTTTGAAGCAACGTTATGCCGCGTACCATAAAGTCCATATTCAGGACTCCGCCGTCATCGCAGCCGTACAACTTTCTCGCAAATACATTACCGGTCGTCAATTGCCGGACAAAGCCGTAGATTTGTTGGATACGGCAGCCGCACGCGTCCGCATGAGTTTGGATACCGTGCCTCATATTTTCGGTTTGATGGATGCCCAAATTTCTTCACTGCAGCGCGAACTGGAAGCATTGGATGCCGACAAGCAATTAGGTCGTCTGAATGCATCGCAGCAAGAGAACATTCGACAAGTTGAGCAAGAGATTGCCCAGTTGGATGAAGAGCGTGAAGAAATGAATCGCCGATATCAGGAAGAAAAACAATTGGCGGATGAAATCCAATCCTTGATGGAAGCTGCCAAGAATACAGAATTGACTTCTGAAGAGCGACAAGCCGCGCAACACAGTCTGACCGAGAAACAGCAGCAACTTGATGCCGTTGTCGCCGGCAAACCGCTGATTTTCACCAGCGTTGATGAAACCGTGATTGCCGATATTATTGCCGACTGGACAGGTGTCCCCGCAGGCAGCGTCCTCAAAGACGAATTGGCCAATCTGCTGCAACTGGAAAGCCTGCTTGAGAAACGCGTGGTTGGGCAAAGTGAAGCCATTCATGCTATTGCGCAAAGTTTGAGAGCCGCTAAAGCCGGTTTGAAAACCAACGATTCCCCATTGGGCGTATTCCTGTTGAGCGGTCCGTCCGGCGTAGGTAAAACAGAAACGGCACTCGCTTTGGCAGATGCACTGTTCGGCGGCGAAAAATCGCTGATTACCATCAACCTGTCCGAATACCGCGAAGCGCATACCGTTTCCCAACTTAAAGGTTCGCCTCCGGGTTATGTCGGTTATGGCGAAGGCGGCGTTTTGACCGAAGCAGTACGTCAGAAACCTTACAGCGTCGTATTACTGGACGAAGTAGAGAAAGCCCATAAAGACATTCTCAATCTCTTCTACCAAGTATTCGATAAAGGCATGATGCGTGACGGCGAAGGTCGCGAAATCGATTTCAAAAATACCGTTATCTTGATGACTTCAAACTTGGGTGCGAACGAATTGACCCAATTGCTGAAACCGCAAGAGACTGAAGAAACAGAAGAAACTGTTGCAGAAGAGGGTAAAGAGCAAAACGCGCAAGAGCAGATTGTGGACACTGAAGTCGAACTTTCTGCACAAATGCTGGATAGCTCGTCTGAAAACGCTAGCGTTTCAGACGACCCTGTTGAAACCGATGAAACACCTGAGTTCAGTTTGGAAGAGTTGGCAGAAGCGATTCGTCCGATACTGACAGACCATTTCCAAGCCGCTCTGTTGGCGCGTATGCAGGTTGTTCCTTATCGTCCGTTGGAAAAAGAGGCATTGGCTCAAATCGTCAGACTGAAGCTGAACAAAATTGCTGACAGACTGTACGAAGCCCATCAAACACGCCTCAGTTACAGCGAAGATTTTGCAGCGCTTCTGGCTGATTCTTGCACCACCGGTGACAGCGGTGCACGCAATATCGACCATTTGCTCAATCGCCAAGTCATGCCTGCTATCGCGCAAAGCTTTTTGCAATGGCAGCAAACCGCAGGACATATGCCTGAGCATGCAAAATTGGAGTTGGGTGAAGACGGAATAGACGTTTTATTTGAATAATTGGAAGAGAATAGGTCGTCTGAAATCATTATGTTGTTCAGACGACCTTCGTTAATCTTTCACTTTATTGATAACCTATCCCAATAACCGATAGAAAGGTCGTCTGAAAAAAGTTTTCTTATTTCGGACGGCTTTTTTTATGGGTGGAATATTGTTTTGACAAAATTAGATTGGGAACATCTGATTAATCAATTTTTTTGTGTAGTGAATTGATAATATTGAGAAAATGATATCTAATTGTATCCTTTGTATTGTGTTATGACGCGGATATTTAAAAGCCATTTTTACGAATGAATGATTGTTATGCAACCTAGGTACAACCTGATAAAAAAGGCTGAATAAAAGCGATAGCTTTGTTATAATGAAACTATAGAGATTTCCATCAGTTTCTTGGCATTGCGCCGTTTTTATCCATATCAACGAAAGAGGAAAACAAAATGTTTCCAGAATATCGCGATTTAATTTCAAAATTAAAACAAGAAGATGCTCACTTCGCACGTTTGTTTGACGAACATAACGAGCTGGATGACAAAATTACCGGTTTGGTAAACAACCCTGTTACCAGCGGTGCTGAAGAAATCGAAGAGCTGAAAAAAGCTAAATTGAAACTGAAAGACGAGTTGTACGCTCTTCTGCAAAAAGCAGCAGGCAAATAATTCAAGTTTCTCAGGTCGTCTGAAACCATTTCAGACGACCTTTTTGTTTGTGGATGAAACGTAGTACAGGACAAGTCTGGTAAGCAGCAGATATAGTGGATTAACTTTAAACCAGTAC